>JABEUO010000113.1 GCA_013044415.1 Acidimicrobiaceae bacterium | reverse complement strand
TACGAGCTTCCGCTGCGGCGGTAACGATAGTCGGATTGATCTGGGCCCGCTACGTAAACCGAATCCCGTCAATCGACCACGCCAGCGTTGAGTCCCTCACCTCCATCTTTGGCCCGATCCTAGGGATAGATTGAACTAAAAATTTATCCTTCTGAGGCTCCCAAGAAAATATGGACACACAGATAACCAACTTGTGATGTCGGTCAGATGGTGCCCTTTCGAGAAAAGATCGAAATGTCCGCCGCCCTGCGCGACATTTCAAAGGTAGCCCCCCGCCTATGGCCCGCCGATTGATCTACTCCAGTTGGCGCTTCTACTGACTCCATCGATCTGGTTTATCGATGCAATTCGCCACTGTTCGACCCATCCAGCCCAGTTACGCCGCCAACGCCTAACTTTCCCTCTGGGTTATCGGTCGTTAGGGAGTCGCCATGCTGACAAAGGAAATCTGCGAAGATACTCGTCCTGGGTGTCAAAGTCGACAAAGGTCTCTTCGAGGAAGTCCCCGAGATCGACAGCCGCGACACGAAGTAGCCCGCCTATGTGGGAAAAGGCACCGGATAGCCTCCGCTCGCCTTGATCAAAAAGGGTGGCAATCTTGGTAAAGCTGGTTGGGTCAATCGATAGCATGCTCCAGTTTTCAACCCCCTTGACCACCATTACCGCGGAGCTATTTTTCGAGAAGTCAACAAACGCACCGAGAGCCTCTTTTGAAAGCAGGTAGAGGTCACAACCGAGCACGACGATGCGTTCGGCCGATCCAAGTTCACCGATAGACCTCAACCCATAGACGATTGCGGACAACGGCCCCTTACGCAGACCGTCGTCTATTTTGATGTCTGCGGTGGTATTCCCCACGCCTACTTCAACTGTTTTAAACCCAAGCTCCCTCGAAATCCGCACCAGCCGCTCAGAGTTCGAGACCCCAGGATCAAGTCCGCTTAGCTCTCCTTTAGCTCTACCCATGCGAACGCTACGCCCGCCTGTTAGTATCAAAGAAAAGGAACTATTAGCGAAAATTGGCGACAAGTTGAATAATCTTCCATCTGGTCATGTAACGGGCCGACAAAGTGGTGAATATGGACCCTTGATTGACCCTTTCAATAGGGTAGTCAAGGACCTGCGGATTTCTATCACCGATAGGTGCAACTTCAGATGCACCTACTGTATGCCCCAAGAGGGCATGCAATGGATCGACAGACACGAGATATTGACTTTCGAGGAGATCACCAGGATCGCTAGAATTTGCGTCGAGAGGTGGGGTTTCGACGGAATCCGTCTTACGGGAGGCGAACCTACCGTAAGAGCCCAACTACCGAGGCTCATTGCAAAGCTCAAAGAGATCGTCTCTCCGGTCACCAACAAGGAGATAGAGGTGTCGATGACCACCAATGGTGCGACACTTAGGTTGTTGGCCCACGACCTTCGAGATGCCGGACTTAATCGGGTCAACATCTCCTGCGATTCTCTGCACCGGGATAGATTTCACCAAATGACACGTCGAGACCAATTTGAAAGGGTGATGGAGGGTATCGATGCCGCAATAGAAGTCGGCTTCGAACCGATCAAACTTAATGTCGTCGTTATGCGGGATGTAAATGATGACGAGATGGTCGACTTTGCCACCTTTGGACGGGAGAAAGGTATCCAACCTCGTTTCATAGAGTTCATGCCACTAGACGCAGAAGAGGGATGGTCACTCGACAAGGTCTTCACGGCGGACGAAATCCTATCTGCAATCTCCTCTGTCTATCCGATTGAAGCGGTGAAAAAGGGTTCGGAACCAGCGACCGTCTATCGCTATCTTGACGGCAAAGGGTCATTCGGGGTAATCCCATCGGTCACCAAACCATTTTGCGAAAGCTGTGATCGAGTGAGACTTACCGCCGAAGGTAAGTTTAGAACCTGTCTGTTTGCCATCGAAGAGTTCGATCTGCGAGGCCTACTGCGCGGGGGTGGCTCGGATCAAGAAATAGCGAATGAGATCGAACGAGCGGTGGGCAAAAAGTGGGCTGGGCACTCCATCGGTAACGTCAATTTCATAAGACCCAAGAGATCTATGAGTCAGATTGGCGGTTGACTCCGCATCAGTGTGAAATCTCATCTAGAGTATCTTTATGTCTGAAGCCGGCTTAACCCATATCGATCCTCTAGGCAGAGCCCGGATGGTCGATGTCACCCCAAAAGACCCCACTCACCGCAGAGCAATAGCCCGGTGCAAGGTCTTTATGAAACCAGAAACGACCGCCATGGTTGCTAGTAATGCCGTAAACAAGGGCGATGTGCTCGGGGCGTCCCGTATAGCCGGGATCCAGGCGGCAAAGAGAACGGCTGAACTCATTCCACTCTGTCACCCTCTACTCGTCGGATCGGTGTACATCAACTTTACCCTTGGTGACGACTATGTCGAAGTAGAGTCGCAGGTCGAAACCTTCGACAGGACCGGGGTTGAAATGGAGGCGATGACGGCTTGCGCAGTCTCAGCCTTGACGATATATGACATGTGCAAATCCACCGATCGTTCCATGATCATAGGTGAACTTGCCCTCTGGGAAAAGGTCGGCGGAAAGTCCGGAACTTGGAAGAGGCCCGGGGGAACTCTTTCCGAAGATTTCGACCTCTAGGCGACTATTTCGAACTAGCCTGAACGACAGATTTCCAACAATTTACGTAATGTTCAGTTTCTCGTCCTTATTTGTGCTAAGTTTGTAATTACAAAGGTGTGATTGACCATGGGGATGAAGTTGGCTCTCTTGTTGATAGCCATGATGTGGTTCTTCGTTGCGGCGATTCCTCTGCTGTTAAAGAGGAGAGAAACGCAGAATCTGGCATCTGTAAATCGCTTCTCCCGTTCGCTTATGGTACTTGGACGCCAGTGTGTTTCGCTGGAAAGGTCCGACTGCATAGACATGACCCTCTCGGTCTCAGTGAGAAGCACAGAACTCTATCGGGCTGGCTTTGAGCGCAGCGTTTCCCAAAAACCGTCTCAAAAGACTCTGATTAAGAGGCGCAGGATCGCCCTAGCGTTGGCTTCTGGCTCGGTCGTCCCTCTGGTAGGTGGTCTTGCGTTCGGCATAGCCCTTGGACTTTACGTGTCACTACTCTGCGCTGCAGCGATGGCAACTTACGTTGGTGCTCTTGCCTACGTGACAAAGGAGCAGAGAGAGTCGATGCACGGCCTAGGCAATGGGTCACATAGGCAGGGGATTAATCAGGCGCACCAACTGATTGGCACCTTTGGTCTGCCAGCAAGCTCAGCTCGCTAGAATCATTACGTCCGGGGGTGTAGCTCAGCTGGTAGAGCGCTACGTTCGCAACGTAGAAGTCGGCGGTTCGAGTCCGCTCACCTCCACTTGTTGCACTTATTACAACATTTTCGCTTCGTTCTCGTGCATGGAGGCTAGCTGACTTGTAGCCCTGTGTCTAAAGACATCTGTATATCGAAGTGTAGGCCAATTTAGTCCATCTATGGGATTTGCAAATTCAAAACGCAAGTGGTCACATGAAATTAGCAAACGACACCGACAGTTCCGGCATTCATCTCGGGAGTTATTGTCTGGCATCAAGAGGTAAAAGCATCAACATGGTCAGAGTGTCGAGTGGAGATTCGACAAAGCCGTAATGCGCATAAAACGCCTTAGCTTCCTCATCCTTGGCATGGACCAGCAATAGTCGAACTCCTATCGCTGCAGCCACGTCGATCGCCTTGATCATGAAGTGTTGTAGTAGGGCTGAGCCAAGATGCTCTCCCTGGTGTCTGGAATCGACCGCCATGCGACCCAGGAGAATCGCAGGTATCTCTTCTGGCTGGTTGCGAGCGAACTTTTTGGGGGCACGTGTGCGAAGTACAGAAGCTGTTGATGACGAGTAGAACGCTACAACCCGCTTTGACCCACCTTCAGTGATCACCCAGGTTCGGCTCGTCCCAGTGGCCTGGTTTCCGAGAGCTCGCCTAACCAGCCAGTCGTTCAGCGCAGGCTTCCCACAATCAAAACCATCAAGAATGTGTTCGCTGTTCAGCAGGCACAATGCCTCATGGGTCACTTCCCTCGTTCCTCAAGCACAGAAGTTTCAGAAATAAGTCTAATCATTGCCTCAGGCAGCACTGGCGAAGCATCGACTAGCGATTTGAGCTCCGTCCAAGTTGTCTCATCAACCACAAACACACGCCGGTCTGCAAGATCCATCTCAGCGGCTATGACGGCATGTCGAAGTACATAATCGCTTGTGGATTCACCGCGCGCTTCTGCGGCACTCCGGAGTATGGAATCCTGAGTAGACGTTAGGCGAAGGTTCAGACGTTCGGTTTTAATAGCCATAGCTAGAGTGTACACTAATTGACGTACGAATCTTGCTAAAATCGCAAATTACCGTAGATCCAAGAGATGGCTGGGCGCTACTTATACTCGGACCAATTCATGCCAGCGAAGATCATAAGATGTCCAGGTTGTTGAAGAAACCACGGCGTCTCGCCCTGCCGTGCAGAGTGACAGGTCGTCTCGACTGGCAATTAGGATGCTGATTCGAATGACCGGCTAGATCTTAATGTTTGTTGAAATGGCATTGATAACATTGAGTTACGTGCCTGCCGTGGCTATTTGCGGATGTGAACCTCCCCGCCCTTACGGACGGGGCTTCTGGCTCCGCCGTTTGGTTGGAGTTACCAAGCATCGCTCCCGTCACGCCACCACGACCAACTGGT
>JABEUO010000014.1 GCA_013044415.1 Acidimicrobiaceae bacterium | reverse complement strand
CTGTTCGACCGGGTCTTCGTAAGTCGGTGGATTCAGCCTCCAGGTGGAGTCTCGATCTACTTCGCTCAACATTCTCGACTGATCGAGTAGCTGGGCCAACACGTCCCTCTGGCTCTCGTCCAGCCGCACTACGACAGTGCCGTCCTTGTTCCGTTTGAATAACCTCAAAGGACCGCTACCTCAATCACTTCTTTGCAGTGTGGCCCAAAGTCCGTAGTGTTGGAGTTTCGTGACGTCGATCTCTGCCCTTTCCCGTGGTCCGGAAGAGACAACGGCCTTTCCTTCCTCGTGGACCTGGAGCATCAGCTTGTGTGCTTTTGCTTCAGCGTAGCCGAAGACCTTCTGGAGTACATAGGTCACGTAGTTCATCAAATTGATCGGGTCGTTCCATACTATGACGAGCCACGGCTTGTCCTCGGTGACCACGGTATCGGTTACCTCATTGATGTCGGCTTCGGGAAGAGAAGCGCTTTTGGCACTCATGGCGTCCCCTCAAGATGATGATCTAACTGTTCGTCCAAGCCAGCGTTCTGAATAAGTCCAACTTTAGTATCGGAGGCATCCTCGATAGACGGGCGGTAGGTCATTTGGAGGTTGAACCAGATCATTGCGAGCCAAACGAGTGTCGCCCCAGCGATGTGAAACCCGACCAATAGGGCGGGTAGCTTGGTGAAATACTGCGTATATCCGATGATCGCCTGACCCGCTTCGATCCAGAGGAGATTTCGTGCGGAACGTTGGACGAATTCCGGCGCCCCAGATTGTGAAAGCAGAAATAGAGAACCCAAGGTCAGTGCGACGAGGGCGATGACGAAGTCCGAATGAAGGATAGCCACGTCCTTCAGCGGGAAGTGGAGCCGTGGGGAGATCGTCGAGCCAGAATGCGGACCGGATCCAGTTACCACCGTTCCAACGACGATTACCCCGGCGAGGTTTATAAACATCAGCTTGCCCAGCCAGTAGACCTCCTTGGTGACCACCAGCTGAGCCGGGACATCTTTTGAGCTGGCACGCCGATAGAGCACCAACGCGTTCCAGACGATGATGAGTGCAAGGATCATGTGTGCCATGACGTATGGGGGTGCGAGCTTCTCAAGTACGGTTATCCCGCCGAGCACTATCTCGGCCCCGATACCCGCTACTAGGCCCATCGAGAGCCAGATCAGGTCCTTTCGCTTTGGTCTTCTAAAGAAGGAAGAGAATGCGGCGAGAGCGACGAGGATCGAGCACAAGATGGTGATAATCCTGTTGATGAATTCGATCATCGGATGTAGCCTGTCGGCGGCGATGAATTGGGTCCCATGACAGGTCGGCCAGTCGGGACAGCCCAGCCCGGACTGACTCAACCGGACCGCACCACCGGTCACGATGATTATTGATAGCAGGATCAGGGTGGCAAAGGCCAAGGCTTGAAAGGTCTTTGCGGAGATCTTTATCTCTCGGTATTTTTTGATTTTTGCCACAAGACTAGATGCTAGGCCAAAACGGCGGCTAATTGGAAGCTGTCGAGCTAGCTGGCTTTAGCGGAGTCTTATTCCCACTTGAAGGTGAGCGCCGCCGCTACCGGAGCAACCACCGCCCAAATTATCAAAGACACCCAGACCGAAGTACCAATGGACCCCCCGACCCCGAGCGTGTGGTAGAAGCCGGTCGAAGTAGCCGCGGGTGGAAGGAGTTTTGAGAAGGTCGCCAGCCAAGAGGGGAGCTTAGAGAGTGGGAAGATCATCCCCGAAATTAAAGTGAGGATAAACCAGAGTACCGAGGAGAGACCCGTCATGATCTCGTACCTAATGAGACCGGCCATCAAAAGCCCTAGCCCGGTGAATGAGACCGTCGCTAGCAGCGCCAGCAGAAAAAACTCGGCCAGGTTCCCCTTTGGACTCCAACCGAGGAGGGCTCCGACCACAAATAGCAGTACCACTTGGAAGACCTCGACCACGACGATCATGGTTATCTTTGCGGCCATGAGGCCGCTCCTTCCGAGTGGAGTTGCGCCGAGCCTCTTTAGGACCCCGTAGTTCCGATCTACTGCGGTTCCGATCGACTGGCCGATCATCCCGGTTCCCATTACCGCAAGCGCCAATGTTCCAGGGACTAGAAAAGTCACCGGCTTGGTGACCCCGGCCGGCAGGGGGAGTACCTTTATCAGCGAGAATCCGACGAGGATGAGCGCCGGAATCCCGATGGTAAGGGCCAAAAGATCGACTTGTCTAAAGGCGAGCTTGATCTCTGCTTTGCTCTGGGATAGGTACGCTTTCACTTGGCCACCCTATTGTTTAGTGATTAGTGTTGTTTAGCATTTTGTCTTGTTCAGTAATTTGTCTTGTTCAGTAATTTGTCTTGTTCAGTAATTTTTTGTCAACGGTAAGTGCCGAGGGTCCGGTTCCTTCTGGGCCCTGTGACCTGACGAGGTCTAAGTAGATCTCCTCGAGGCCGGTCTTTTCAGTAGAGAGGGATCCGTATTCGACCCCCATCTGGGAGAGGAGCGAGGTAAGCTCGGCGATCTTAGCGGGGGTAGCCTCACCGACTACCTTGTACTCCGTTGGCCTAACTTCGACTATTTCGACGCCGAGCTTTTCCACCAGCCTGGCCCTGTCGAGGGAGTTGGCACTGAACCTGATCCCCCCGGTGTCGAATCGGTCCCTGAGCTGAGTAAGTGTCCCTTCGGCTATTTTTTTCCCCGCCGCGATGATCACGATGTTGTCGGCGATTTTTTCGGCCTCGCCCAATTCGTGCGTGGTCAGCAGGACGGTCGTTCCATCCTCGGCTAGCTGCTTAATCATCTGCCTGATGACGAGACGACCCTCCGGATCGACTCCAGCGGTCGGCTCGTCCAAGAAGACTACCTCTGGATTGCCGATGATGCTGAGGGCCAGGGAGAGCCTTTGGGCTTCGCCGCCAGAGAGTCGTCGATACTTAGTCTCCCAAAGAGGTGTCAAGTCGAGGATCCTTGCGAGGTCCCTCGGTGACCTCGGATTTTGATAGAACCCTGCGTAGAGTTGCAAAGAGTCTCCGACGGACATCCGGGGGTATATCCCACCTTTTTGGAGCATCACGCCGATCTTGGACGAAAGCGCCCTTTTGTCTTTGATCGGATCCATGTCGAGGACCCTGACGCTACCCGAAGTCGGCTTTTTATAACCCTCGATTGTCTCGACCGTCGTGGTCTTGCCCGCGCCGTTCGGCCCCAGTAGGCAGAGGATCTCACCCTTTGAACAGCTCAGGTCCAGACCCGCCACGGCCATTTTTTCACCGTAAGAGACCACTAGGTTACGAACTTCGATAGCTGCCATGCAAAACAAAACTAGCGTGTCTATCAATGATTGATATCCGATTACTCAGGGATGATCCCACAGGGGTTCGAGCCAGCCTTATCCGGCGGGGTGTGTCTGGGTCGCAGGTCGATGAGCTTATCGATACGGACCGGAACTTCAGAGAGTCAGTCTTGGCCCGAGACGAAGTCAGGGCCGAACTCAATCTGCTCTCTAAATCCGTCGAGGCGGCCTACAAGTCCAAAGAGATCGATAGGGCCAACGAACTGAGGGGGAAGGCCAAGGATCTCGGCGACCGCCTTAGCGAGTTGGAGCAGACTTGCACCACGGTTGAGAACAGACGTAAGGAACTACTCCTTTACATACCGAATATCCCTGACGATAACGTTCCAGATGGGGATAGTGATCAAGACAACGTACCGATTAGGTACTGGCACAAGGACTTAGGCGAGGTCGCCCCCGAAGACTTCACACT
>JABEUO010000112.1 GCA_013044415.1 Acidimicrobiaceae bacterium | reverse complement strand
TTTTGGCACTGATAATCGAGGCATTTTCCGCCTCGTTGGCTAAGGAGACCTCCGAGGAGGAGACCTCCCTTCGGATTGAGCACTTTCTGACCCGAAGTTATCGGGGAACCCGATGGATCTGGGAGAGGTTTGCCATTTACGTCGCCGCATTGGCGTTTGCTTCGCTCGCCGCAGGGTTCGCAATGTACCTGGGCTCCACCCTCGGCGGCTCTCAAGTGCCGATTGGCGCCCTCCTCGGTGCGGGGATAAACCTCCTCCCTGGTGGCATAGTGATCCAAGGGTTTGCGATGGCGGGTTTTGGTTTGGCCGGCGATTGCGCCACAAAAGCGGCTTACTCCGTGTTGGGCTGGTCTATCCTCCTCGAGCTATTTGACGGAATCAGACCGATCAATCACTGGGTGATGGACACCTCTATCCTGCATCAGATGTCTCCGGCACCGGCTAGTCCAATCGATTGGACCTCGGCAACGGTGCTGGTCCTTCTTTCACTGGGCCTCGTGGCATTGGGTAGCATCGGTTTTGCTTCTCGGGACATCGGAGCTCAATTCCACCGGGCAATCTGGGTGAATTTGAGGGGGAAAGTCGGGCGTCTAGCTCCAAAGACCCTATGATCGGCGAAAAAGAAGATGGCGATGAGCGTCTCGGCGAAAGAATTTGTACTGGTAGAAAGAATCGTACTTGTATCAGATCTACACCCCTAGCACCGGAGCCAGCCTCGAGGCGATAGTTTCAGAGGAAGTCGTACGGTCTATCTTTGATTCGATGGAGAGGTCAAAGGTTGCCGCATTGATGACCGATACCGTCTTGGGGCTCGGGGCGGGCTTTGACGATGAAGCCGCGATAAAGAGGATATTTGAGATCAAGAGGCGGCCGAGTGATAAGACCCTAGCCGTCTTGATTCCATCGGTATCGTCGGTTACACCCTTTTTGCGCGAAGAGGACCTAGCGGACCTATTCCGCATCGAGGACTACCTCTGGCCGGGGCCGCTCACGGTCGTTGTAACCTGTCACGAATACTTCGCCCGCTACCTAGGGGGTGACGGATCTAGCGTAGGCGTGAGGGTCCCAAATGATCCCTTTTTGCTCCGGCTTCTCGAGATTGCCGGACCGCTAGCGGTGACTTCGGCAAACATATCGGGCCTGCCGGCGGTGACTTCAGTAGCGGAGTTCATAGAGCAGATCGGGGCACCGCCCTGGCCGGAATCGCATACTGACCTCTTCGACCTCGGGATTTCGGTGATGGTTGGGGGGGGATCCCCGTCGGGAAAGTCATCCACTGTGGTTGACCTTAGGAGTTCCACTCCTCAGATCATTCGCCAGGGGGAAGTCGAGTTATCTCGAATACTTGAGGCCCTGCAAAGGGTTGATTGATTTCCGAGCCCCTTAAAGTTGCTCTTTGGTCTATAGGATGATTGAGGCAAAGAAATAGGAGAATGTCGATGGCGCCGTCGTATAATCCATTGGGTCAGGTCAAAAAGGGAGACCCAGAGCTCTATGAGCTGATCGAGAGGGAGCAGGATCGTCAAAGGACGACCCTCCAGTTGATCGCTTCGGAGAACTTCACCTCGGTAGCTGTTATGGAGGCTACCGGCTCCGTTTTGACTAACAAGTATTCCGAAGGATACCCAAAGAAGCGGTACTACGGCGGTAATGTAGTTGTCGACGAGATCGAGCAGCTGGCCATCGATCGCCTAAAGGAGCTATTTGGGGCGGGATTCGCCAACGTGCAGCCCCACGCAGGTGCGAACGCAAACGCAGCCGCCTACCTAGGGCTGCTAGAGCCGGGCGACACCGTGCTCGCGATGCGACTAGATCAGGGGGGGCACCTCACCCACGGCTCACCCGTCAACTTCTCGGGGCGGCTCTACAACTTCGTCTCCTACGGCCTCTCGGAAAACGAGGACGACCTGGAGAGGATAGACCTCAGCCAGATAGCTTCCCTGGCAAAGCAGCACCATCCAAAGCTGATCGTCGTCGGAGCTACCGCTTATCCGAGGATCATCGATATCGACCCGATAAGGGAGATTGCCGACGAAATAGGGGCCTACGTGATGTTCGACGCCGCTCACGTCGCAGGGCTGATCGCAGGTGGTGTATACCCCAATCCGCTGGTCGGGTCTAAGGGTCAGGGGTGTGACTTGATGACCTTCACCACGCACAAGACCCTGCGGGGTCCGAGGGGTGCGGCGATCGTCACCAATTCTGCGGAAATCGCATCCAAGGTCGACAAGGCGGTCTTCCCTGGCCTCCAGGGCGGCCCGCTTGAGAATGCAATCGCCGCAAAGGCGGTGGCATTCAAAGAGGCGCTAGATCCGAGCTTTAGGGTATACGCCAAGTTGGTTGTGGAGAACGCAAAGGCGTTGGCTGACTCATTGGTTGCCGAGGGCTTTCGGTTGGTATCGGGCGGCACCGACACCCACCTAATCCTGTGTGATCTGCGCACCTTCGACGCCGATCTCTCGGGTAAGGAGGCACAGGAGGTCCTCGATTCGGCGGGGATAACTTGTAACCGCAACCAGATTCCCTTCGATCCACGCTCGCCATTTGTAACCTCGGGGCTTCGCTTTGGTACCCCGGCGATGACCACCTGCGGCATGGGCAAGCAGGAGATGGAGACGGTCGGTTCGTTCATCGCGAGGGCACTTCGCGAAAGGAAGGACAAGGGGGCTATCGAAGCGATCAGGGACGAAGTAGCCCAGCTCTGTTCGAAGTTCCCACCACCGCTTGAGAGGCGGCAGGAAGCATAGTGTTGCCCTACGTAGTCGTGGTGGCGGTCGCAGCCGCCATCACCTATGGTGCAACCTTTGTAGTGCGCCGCTTCGCAACCGAACTCGGGGCCGTCGTGGAACCGGGGGGGAGGAAGATCCATAAGGTTACGACCCCTACCCTCGGCGGATTAGCGATGGTCGGTGGTTTCTTAGTTGCGATGGCGGTAGCTTCGCAATTGCCCTATTTCAAAGACGTCTTTCACGGCTCATCCGAACCAATTGGCATCGTCATAGCTGCGATAGTCATGGCGGGAGTAGGGCTGCTAGACGACCTTTTAGATGTCTCGGCTCCGGCCAAGGTCGCCGGTCAGGTACTCGCCTCCTCCGTGCTTTGGGTATTCGGCGTCACCATGTTCTGGTTCAAGGTACCCTTTGCCGGGGTAGTTATCCTCTCACCGAGCATTACCCCCCTCCTCACCGCCATTTGGGTAGTGGCAATGGCGAATGCAATTAATTTGATCGACGGACTAGACGGGCTCGCCGCCGGAGTGGTGGCAATCGCCTCGCTGTCTTTTGGGATCTACTCGATCAAGCTGGAAAACCTGGGTCAACTGCCTACGTCATCATTAGGTCCACTCGTTGCGCTGATCGCCTTGGGGGTCTGCCTAGGCTTTCTCCCGCACAACTTCAACCCGGCAAAGATATTTATGGGCGATACCGGAGCGATGTTCTTAGGGATTCTGATGGCCGCGTCAACTTCGGTTGTGGGTGGGCGAACTTCCGACGTTAGCGGTGAGACCTTCTTCTTCTTCGCCCCACTATTTATCCCATTTGTAATTTTAGGTGTACCGATGTTCGACATGGTCTTTGCAATTGTCAGGCGCACGGCTCGAAGAACCGGGGTCTCTTCGCCGGACAAGGAGCACCTCCACCATCGCCTATACGAGATGGGGCACGGGCCGAGGAGATCGGTGCTGATCCTGTGGGCCTGGACGGTGGTGCTTTCGGGATTTGCCCTCACGCCGACCTTCGTCAATCACGGCAACGCAGAGATACCGGTCTTCATCCTCGCCGCCCTGGTACTTCTGTACACCCTCTTTCACCCAAAGGTCAGAAAGAGAAGTATCGACGCCATCTTGCACAAGGGGCACGGTACTGTTCTTGGGAACCAAAGCGCTAAGAGGATCCACGCAAAGAGGTCGGGGGGCTAGCTCTTGGCAGATTTCAAGGTCGTCCGCAGCGTCCCTAAGGTCCGAGTTGAGCCGGTATAACACGGAGACTTGGTGGCCTACTTTGCGATATCACCCCGGCCCTTGTAACCTTGCATCTGTTAATAATTCATATACTGGGAGAGCCAAGAGTTGACCAAGAGGGAGCGAAGTGACCAAGACTAGGCGGTCGCTCGTCGGTATGCTCATCAAGCCGACCGGGAGGGACGCTAACGACAATCCAGTCGCCGGGGCGGTAACAGGTGTAACCGACGGGATCGCATCGGCCGTTGAGATACTCGGTGTACCATTTATCCTCCTCGGGATCGGTTACTACCTCTCTTCACACTTTCATTCCCCTTGGTATGTGGTCATCCTCGGGGCTCTCGGAATTATCGGTACTGCGGTCAAGTACTATTACGTATTCGTCGACCTCTCCAAAAAGGCCGAATACCCAATTAGGAAAAAAGAGGATCTCCCTCCAGGCGCCGGGATCGGCGGCCTGTTGGGCGGGGATCTGACGATACCTGAAGATATTGAGGGATCGGCGAAGATTTTGGGCAAAGATCAAGGGGATAAGTAGGTGTTCAACCTGACCGAATCGCAAAGTCCACCCATCGGAGATGGCCCAGAGGCAAGCCTTGCAAAGGGTATGGCCATCGCGGCGGTTGTTCTAGGGCCGATACTCGTGGCCCTCTCCTACTACCTATGGGGAAATAATGGCCTCTATTCGTCGCTATATGCATTGTTGCTAGTCATTATCAATTTTATAGTTGCGGCGAAAGCGCTCGTATGGGGCGGTAGGATCTCTCCGGTCGCACTCATGGGGGCCGCTATGGGCAGCTTCTTTTTTGATTTAGCGCTGCTAACCGTAGCGGTGATACCGGTAGCTACGGCCAGCTGGATGAGTTTGAAAGCATTGGGGATGACCTTGATTGTTGCCCACGTAGCCGCGGTTTCATGGGAGGCTAGACGAGTGACTGCCTATATGGCGTATTCGGGTATTAGGCCAAAGGCTGGGAAGGAGTGACGATGTCGATCTTGGGCGCAGTCAACTTCCCGCCGATCGGTGAGGTCCTTAACTGGAAGCCATTTTTCCTCGGCGGCAGCGCGCTCGCCTTTAACAAGGTCACCTTGACGGCGGTCCTGGCGACTGCGATAACCTTCATACTCTTTTATACCGCTGGCAAGAAGAAGGCCCTCGTCCCGACTGGGGTACAGAACGTCGTCGAAGCGGGCGTCGATTTCATTACCAACTCGATCGTGTTGGACATTATGGGACCCGATGGGCTCGTCTGGCTCCCCTACCTCTGTGGCCTCTTCTTCTTCATCCTCATCAATAACCTCTTTGAGGTGATACCGGTCTTTCAGATGCCGGCTACCGCGAGGATGGGCGTGACACTCCCGTTGGCGATCACCGTTTGGGTTACCTTTATCGTGGTTGGAATCAAAAAGCAGGGCTTCGCTAGCTACTTCAAGCACAGCGTCGTGCCCTCGGGTGTCCCGGGAGCACTCTTGATCCTGCTGGTGCCGCTCGAGATCCTTTCAACCTTCTTTGTTCGCCCCTTCGCACTCGCTATCCGGTTATTTGGGAATATGCTCGCCGGGCACCTTCTATTAATTACCTTTGCCGCCCTATCTGAGGCGATGTTTGCGAAGAGTATTTCGCTTGTGCTGCTACCGTTGCCATTTGCAATGCTTACCGTCCTTACCGGCTATGAGATCTTCGTTAGTGCCTTGCAGGCATTCATCTTTACGATCCTCACTGCGGTGTACATAGGTGAGTCGATGGCGGGGAGTCACTAAGAGTTTTAATTAGCGTAGGTTTGCGGCCATAAGGACGCAGGCCGAGTTCACTAGTTCGCTGGATCCAAATACGGCCAAGTCCGTTCGAGGGTTCAGGGGTGCCCAAAGGCCATGCAGGGATGTGTTGCCTAAGGGTTGGAGGAAGGTCCAGCTACAAAGGGTCGTTTACGGCTTTTGGACTAAGTTAGATGATCTGTAGGAGGAATCTGGGTGTTCCACTCGATATTGGCAATCGTGGCAGTTGCCAACCCCGACCTGAGGAAGGGTCTCGCCGAGCTTGGTGCCGGCTTGGCCTACGGCCTAGCCGCTTTGGGACCGGGAGTTGGAATCGGTATAGTTTTTGGTCAAGCGATTCAAGCTATCGCTAGGCAGCCTGAGACGGCTGGACCAGTTAGGGCACTTGCTTTCTTGGGCTTCGCCCTTGCAGAAGCTCTCGCTCTGATCGGCTTCGTCGTTTTCATTCTCTTGAAGTACACCGGCTAGATGGTTAGTATCCTTCTCGCAGCTTCTCAGTCTTCCAACCCGATCCTTCCGGCATCGGGGGAGATCATCTGGTCGGTTCTGTCCTTTTTTGTCCTGATGGCCATCTTGGCAAAGGTGGCATTCCCACCTATTTCCAAGATGCTCAAGGATAGGTCAGAGAAGATCAGGGGAGACATAGAGGCGGCCGAGCGGGCACGTAATGAAGCCGAACTCGATAGGGCGAAGGCCGAAGCTCAACTCGCTGAAGCCCGTCATGAGAGCACCCGCTTAATAGACGAGGCACGCAAGACCGCCGAGGTGATCAAGGCCGATCTGGTAAAAAGGGCCGAGGGTGAAGTAGCAGAGATGCGCCAAAGGGCCGAAGAGGCCCTCGAAGCGGAGCGACAGAGGCTGGCCTTTGAGCTTCGAGGCGACATCGCCGATCTAGCCCTCGAGCTTGCGGAGAAGATCCTGCAAAGCCAGCTCGACAGGTCATCCTTTGATCCTTTGATCGCATCGTTCTTGGCTGAATCGGAGGCGTCCAGCAAGTGAACGAGTCAGTTAGGGGTTACGTAGAAGCTATTCGAGTCCGCTCGGAAGAGGCGGGCACGCTGGCCGAAGTCGCCTCTGCGATAGCCGAACTCAAAAGGGCAATCGAATCTTCCAAGGATCTCATGGAGGTCCTTGGTGATCCGTCATTTTCCCCAAGGGCGAAGGCCGAGATAGTCGGTGATCTGCTAGCTCGCTCGAATGCCCTGGCGATAAAGCTGGGACAGACTATCGTGATGTCCGAGGCCCCTAAGTACATACTCGATACATTCACAGAGACCGTTCGACTCTTAGAGGTAGACGATCTCGCAAACTACGTTGGAGCCGATTCGACCAAGTCCAGGGCCAACGGCTTTGCCAAGGCACTCTTTGGTCTGGCTAACCCTCTCGACCTCGAGATATGCGAAGATCAGCTCTTCAGATTCGCCCGTTCTATCGAGGCTAATCGCCCCTTGCGGCGTGCGTTGTCCGGAATGGGCAGCCATCCGTCTCAGAGGTGCGCCATCGTCGATGACCTGCTCAAGGAGAAGACCTCCAATTTGAGCTGGGAAGTGGCTCGTTACGCGGTATCGATAACGGTGGTGCGGGACATAGTCGAAATTATCGACGGACTTGTAGCCATAGCCGCACAAGAACGCAATCTCTTTGTCTGCCAGCTACGCAGCGCCCGCCCATTGAGCCCGCAGGAGATCGAAAGGATCCGTCTCTCGCTGGTCGCTAATGTCGGCCGCGAACTCGAAGCCAGGGCGATGGTGGACCCGTCTTTACTGGCGGGGGTAGTCGCAGTAGTTGGTGATGAGATTTTCGACGGTTCCGCGAGGCGCCGTATAGATCAACTCAGGGTTCGCCTGAGTTCAAGCAGTTAATTAACCCCACTCATAATCAGGGAGCTTAGCTCATGGAACCATTATCTATCAGGTCAGACGAGATCGCAGAGGTCCTCAAGAGACGCCTCGAAGGTTACGTTGCTTCCGTCGAAGGCGAGCAGGTTGGTCGTGTCCTCGAGGTCTTTGACGGGATAGCGAGGGTCTCTGGCCTTCCGGATGCTTCGGTCAACGAACTACTCGAGTTCCAAGGTGGAACTGTCGGTCTAGCGCTCAACCTCGACGAAGACTCCATCGGTGCCGTCATTTTGGGAGACGTATCCACCGTCGATGAGGGATTTATCGTCCATTCGACGGGCAAGATCCTCTCCGTCCCCGTCGGCGACGCCCTCCTCGGTCGGGTTGTCAACGCCCTGGGCGAACCGATAGACGCTAAGGGGCAGATCGATACGCCCCATTCGAGGCGCCTCGAAGTACAGGCCCCGGGAATCGTCGATCGTCAACCGGTATGCGAACCGTTGCAGACCGGGATCAAGGCGATCGACTCGATGACCCCTATAGGTCGTGGGCAGCGCGAGCTGATCATCGGCGACCGCAAGACCGGGAAGACCTCGGTCGCTCTCGACACCATCCTGAACCAAAAAGGCAAGGGTGTCAAGTGTATCTACGTTGCGATCGGACAGAAGGGCTCTACTATCGCCTCCGCTCAGGCGGTCCTAGAAGCCGGTGGCGCAATGGAGTACACCGTTATCGTCTGTGCCCCAGCGTCGGATCCTGCTCCCTTCAAGTATTTGGCTCCATACTCGGGCTGTGCTATGGGGCAGCACTGGATGGAGAATGGCGAGCACGCACTGATCGTCTACGATGACCTCTCCAAGCAGGCCGAGGCGTATCGTCAGCTAGCGCTACTACTTAGAAGGCCACCGGGCCGCGAGGCCTACCCGGGCGACGTCTTCTACCTCCATTCCCGTCTCCTCGAGAGGGCCGCAAAGCTCTCCGACGCGATGGGTGGCGGCTCACTTACCGCACTGCCTATTATCGAAACTAAGGCCGGAGACGTCTCGGCGTATATCCCGACGAACGTCATTTCAATCACCGATGGCCAGGTCTATTTGGACTCCGACCTCTTCTATTCCGGGGTCCGCCCGGCGATCAACGTCGGTATCTCGGTTTCGAGGGTGGGCGGTGCAGCTCAGATCTCGGCCATGAAGTCGGTCTCTGGATCACTAAAGCTCGACTTAGCACAGTTTCGTGAGTTGGAGGCCTTTGCGGCCTTCGGTTCTGAGCTAGATAAGGTTTCCCAGGCCCAGCTCGATCGTGGATATCGGCTAACCGAGATCCTCAAGCAGAAGCAGAACGCCCCGGTCGAGGTGGAGGATCAGATAATTTCGATCTACGCCGGTACTTCGGGCGCTACCGACGACGTGCCTGTTAGCGAGGTTGGTAGGTTCATCGCAGAGCTGATCGAGTTCGCCGGTGCCCGCTACTCTTCGGTTAGGACCCAGATAGCCGAGACCGGAAAGCTTCCAGAGCGCAAGGTATTAGACGACTTGATCGCCGAGTTCAAGGCCGGATTTGACCCCTCCGTCAAGAAGGGGGCCTGACCTTAGATGGCTGGTGGCCAGGAGAGGATACTGAGGCGACGGATCAAGAGTGTCCAGTCGACCAAGAAGATAACCCGTGCCATGGAGCTGATAGCGTCTTCGCGCATTGTAAGGGCGATGGGGAGGATCTCCTCGGCTCGGCCCTACTACGAGCAGCTCTCTGAGGTAGTTCGTGACCTTGCCGCAGGGTCGTCCTTGCCTAAGAGCCGCTATCTCGGACAGGGTGACGAGTCCAAGGTTTTGGGACTGGTCGTGATGGTCGCAGACCGCGGCCTTTGCGGTGGTTACAACTCGACCGCATTACGCATGGCGGAGAGGTTGATTCGTTCCCGAGAGGCCCAGGGCCTAAAGACCAGGGTGGTTGTGGTTGGACGCAAAGGTGAGGCCTACTTCCGATACCGGGAGATTCCCGTAGAGGGCTCGTTGATGCACATTTCCGATCGTCCGAGTTATCAAGACGCCCGGAAGATAGCGGAGATGATCTTGGCCCCATTTGAGGCCGGGGAGATATCCGCGGTCGATGTCATCTCGA
Organism: Acidimicrobiaceae bacterium; assembly: GCA_013044415.1. Lineage (GTDB taxonomy): Bacteria > Actinomycetota > Acidimicrobiia > Acidimicrobiales > Acidimicrobiaceae > JABEUN01. The sequence continues at coordinate 1,626 of JABEUO010000112.1, read as the reverse complement.
CCAGGTTCCTCTCGGCGGGAACGCAGAAACTTGAGAAGTCCCGCTTGGCTCCGATAGATCCAGATATCTTCGCCTCGGATACCAAGACTTCTTACGATTTCGAGTACGAGCCATCCCCCGAAGTGATCATCGATCCACTTCTAAAGCAGTTTGTCGAGTCTAAGATCTTCGCCCTCCTGCTCGAGGCTTCTGCCTCGGAGCTTGCGGCAAAGCAGCGGGCGATGGCCGCCGCAACGGAGAATGCCGAAGAGCTCATCAAGAGCCTTTCGAGGGTTATGAACAGAGCCCGACAGGATGCCATTACCACGGAGATCATGGAGATAGTGGGCGGGGCCGAGGCCCTAGGCAGCAGCTCCGACTGGGAGTCTGAGAGCCAACTCGTGGAATTCAAAAACAACTCGCCCAAGGCGAGCTGAGTCAAGTCGCATAAGGAGCAGAAGAGCAGAGATGAGCAGTCAAGCCTCTAATAAGGTCGAGGAAGTAGAGAAGTCCTCTGAGGACGGCAGGGTCGTATCGATTGCGGGACCGGTCGTCGACGTCGAGTTTCCACCGGATGCAATTCCAAACATCAACCAGGCGGTCGAGATAGCGATGACTATCGATGGTGAGGAGATCACCATTATCGCCGAGGTTGCCCAGCAGATCGGCGAGGGTCGTGTGCGATGCGTCTGTATGAAGCCCACCGACGGCCTCAAGAGGGGCGCTATCGTCAGGAACACCGGCAGGGGCATAACCGTCCCGGTGGGCGAAGGGGTTTTGGGTCATGTCTTCAACGTGACCGGGAAGATCCTCGATAAGGGCGAGTACGGCGATCAGATCGACGACCAGTGGGAAATTCACCGCCCTGCGCCGCCGTATGCGGAACTGGAGCCGAGGGCCCAGATGTTCGAGACCGGTATTAAGGTCATCGACCTCCTCGAGCCCTACGTCCAGGGTGGCAAGATCGGACTATTCGGTGGAGCCGGGGTAGGCAAGACCGTTCTGATCATGGAGATGATCAACCGCGTTGCGCAGCAGCACGGTGGCGTTTCGGTATTCGCCGGCGTCGGTGAGAGGACCCGTGAGGGTACCGACCTGTGGCTTGAAATGCAGGAGTCGGGCGTTATCGCTAAGGCCGCCTTGGTCTATGGCCAGATGGACGAGCCCCCAGGGGTTCGCCTGAGGGTAGCGCTCTCCGCCCTGACGATGGCCGAGTACTTCAGGGACGTCAAGGGGCAGGACGTTCTCCTCTTCGTTGACAATATCTTCCGCTTTGTTCAGGCTGGGTCTGAGGTCTCTGCGCTGTTGGGCCGTATTCCTTCGGCGGTCGGTTACCAGCCGACACTCGCAGATGAGATGGGTGAACTTCAGGAGCGAATCACTTCGACTAAGGGGCGCTCCATCACCTCATTGCAAGCGGTCTACGTTCCAGCCGACGACTATACCGATCCGGCGCCATTCACTACCTTTACCCACCTAGACGCAACTACCGAGCTTTCAAGGTCGATCGCCTCGATGGGTATCTACCCGGCGGTCGATCCACTGAGTTCGACTTCAAACATCCTGGCACCGCACATCGTCGGTGATAGGCACTATAACGTTGCCCGAAGGGTGCAAGAGGTCCTCCAGAGGTCTAAGGAACTCCAG
>JABEUO010000013.1 GCA_013044415.1 Acidimicrobiaceae bacterium | reverse complement strand
CCGATCCCGACGAGAGGGACCTCTTTGATCTCTCACCGGAAGAGGCAGCCAAGGTTCCACAGGTTCCCGGCTCGCTCGAAGAAGCGCTAGATGCCCTTGAGGCAGACCAGGAGTACCTAAAGGTCGGTGGAGTTATCACTCAGGACGTGATCGATACCTGGATCACCTACAAGAGGAAGAATGAGGCGGATCCGGTCCGACTCCGGCCACATCCATACGAGTTCAGCCTCTACTACGACATTTAGTGGTATTTTTAGGGCCGATATTTTAGGGAAAATGAAAACCTTCCGGTCATCGCTTTTGACCTGCGATGACCGGAAGCAAGAAATGGATGACCGGAAGCAAGAAATGTCGGACAAAAGGCTTGGTTTAGATTCGAGTCGGCGAATCGATTATTTTGGTTGATAAAAGAGCAGAATGATGCCGAGGGAGATGATTATTACCCCGGCGGACATGGTCATTTTCGCCAGCACCCCTGGGTTTTTCGCTATCCAGTTTCTTGCGTTACCGGCGAAGATTCCCCAGGCGCTGTCGGAGATGAACGCCAAGAGGCTGAAGGTGAGTCCGAGGATTAGTAGCTGCAGTGGCACGTGACCCCGGTTCCTCACTACGAACTGCGGCAGGACAACGGCCATGAAGACGAAGGACTTCGGGTTGGTAAGTCCGACTATGAAGCCCTCGCGAACTATCTGTAAAGACGAAGAGATCCTAAGCTCAGAGAGCTTATCGCCCGAGACGAGTTTCCTTGAACGCATCGTCTTATACCCGAGGTAGACGAGGTAGCTCGCCCCCACCAAGCGTACGATGTCGAAGGCGACACTCGACCTACCTATCGCCTCACCGAGACCGATCGACACTAGAACCGCCTGTACTACGAGCCCGATCGAATTTCCGAAGACCGACTTTATCGCCCCGAGACCACCCAAGGCTATGCCCCTCGAAATCGTGAACAAGACGCTCGGACCAGGGATAATGATCAACAACCAACAGAGGAGGACGAATTCAAGAAAACGGCCAGAACTAAGCACGCCTTGAAGTCTAAGTCCCAGCAGAGTTTCTTCGATTGAGGCTCAAAGAGTCGGGTCCGGAGAGCCCTAGCATTCGACGGTGGAGATTTATGACTCCATTTTGAGTCCGTAACCACTGACCCGGGCGATTAGAACCCCATAGATGGCCGTTTGGGTTCTTCGAATCGAAGATTCCCCAAGGTCCCTTTTGGATCCAACCTTCAAGTGGCAGGTGGCCGTGGCCGAGTGGATCCGGTGGTCACCGGGGTGGAACCCCTTAAATAGTGCGACAGGGTCACGTTTGCCGCTACCATCGAAGCTAGTGCGAAAGCTAATAATCGGTTCATCACAGCTGGATCTGACCGTAGGTGCAATCTCAGCAAATACTGAAAAGATCATTACTACCTTGGCTTTGGCGAGCGAGGCGGGCTGCGATGTGTGCGTCTTTCCGGAGCTGTCTATCGTTGGCTATCCCCCCGAAGACCTACTGCTCAAGCCTGGATTCATCAGAGATAACCTGGCGGCCCTAGAAGAGATATCGGCTAATACCAACGGGTGCGCGGCGGTAGTTGGTTTCGTAGATAAAAGCGATGACCTCTACAACGCCGCAGCATTTATCTACAACTCCGAAGTCCGCTCCGTTTATCACAAGAGGCTTTTGCCAAACTATTCGGTCTTCGATGAGGAGAGATACTTCAGACCAGGGACTTCGGATCTCGAGTTAATAAACTTCTCTGGGGTGAGATTAGCAATGAGCATCTGCGAGGACGCCTGGTCGCCGAGCGGTCCGATTCGTGAATATGGAGAGATGGGGGCGGACGTAGTCTTCAATCTCAATGCGTCTCCATTTTCCACCAATAAGCACGAGACTCGCTCGAAGATGCTCTCTGTCAGGGCCCAAGACGCCTCGGTCGCCCTCGTCTACGTCAATATGGTGGGTGGGCAGGATGAACTCGTCTTCGATGGGGGTTCGACCCTATTTGACTCCTCCGGGGAAATTATCTTTGAGCAGGAACGTTTTATCGAGTCACTTGGAATCTACCCTCTCCACCTCAAGGATCGCTTCAGAAAGCGACTCTTAGATCCGCGGGGGACTCAGGCCAGCCCCAAGCTAAAGGCCGCCAAGGAAGTTTCCCTCGAGCGTAAATTGAAGACCGACCCAGATGGGGTAGTTTCATCGACCGTGAAGATACCGTCGCCAAGCCGGGTAGATATCGGCCTGTCACTGGATCGATCGGTGGTTGGTGCAGACTTTGGCATCGATGGACCATTTGCAAATCCCGGCGAGGTCTACGCAGCTTTAGTCCTTGGAACGAGGGACTACATGTTGAAGAACCATTTTCCGTCGGCGATATTAGGTGTCTCGGGCGGCATTGATTCGTCACTGGTAGCGACCATTGCCGTGGACGCAGTCGGTAGTCAGAGGGTAGAGGGCTTTGCTATGCCCTCGCGCTACTCTTCGGATCATTCTCTGACGGACGCCGACTCGTTAGCGCAAAATTTGGACATAGGGCTGAAGGTGATTCCAATTGAGGGTCCCTTCGTCGCCTACCTGACGGAATTGACCGGAGCCTTGGGCCCAGAGCTCAAGGGCCTGACGGAGGAGAATCTGCAAAGCCGACTTAGGGGCGTACTCTTGATGGCCATTTCTAACCACAGTGGAGCGATAGTCCTGACCACCGGGAACAAGAGTGAATCAGCTACCGGCTATTCGACGCTATACGGTGACACCGCTGGTGGGTTTGCGGTAATCAAAGATATCCCGAAAATGGGCGTCTATCAGCTCGCTAGGTGGAGGAACGCAGCTGCGGGAAGGGACTTGATCCCCCAGTCTGTACTGGAGAAGCCGCCCTCAGCCGAGTTGCGCCCAGATCAAACCGATCAGGATTCCCTGCCACCCTACGAAGTGTTGGATAGGCTGATCGAGCAGTACGTAGACTTTGACATGACCAGCGACGAGATGATTTCTCTGGGGGCCGATCCGGAACTAGCGATTAGAGTTGCACGACTTATCGACCTAAGTGAGTACAAGAGACGCCAAAATCCCCCCGGTGTCCGGGTGAGCGAGAAGGCCTTTGGAAAGGACCGGAGGATGCCGATTACGAATGGCTACCGATCCAACGGTATTCATTTGGGCTGATATCGGGTCTCTTTGCGGGTCACTGTATAGTATCCTCTGCGAGGGTCACCCTCTGGCATGGCTTGGCTATGTTTGCCCCTATGATTCCATCTGAATGAACGAGGTTCGCTTACCCCCCTGGCTGGGAGGGATTGAAGTAGGCGAGGCACTAGAAATTGGCTGGATGCTCGAGATTCCCCTGAGGTTCGCCAAGATCGAAGATGCCCTATTCGCCGTGCTCGCCCAGGTGGCGACGTCGGAGAGTCGATCGGATCACCTTTGCGTTACGAGTTCCAAGCTGTCGATGTTTCATGCAAAGCTCGCCCGGGAATTCGCAGAGTTCTCCGGAAATTCGACCCCGATAGGCCTAAATTTGCCAGATGCTGGGCGGCTTCGATTAGACGATAGCATTAGGGCTATAGGTAGAATCTCTGATCTAGATGAGCTAGCAATCCTGGGAGTTCTTGACGGTGTTGTGAACCCGACGCTGGTAGCCGCTTTGGCTCAGATTGGGAAGCTAAGTGCCCCTGCGGCGGGTGGTAATTTGGTGTGGCTCTGTCGGTCGGCCAGACACAATTACCAGGAATGTATGGCATTGACCGATGGTTATAGAAGGAACCTGAACAGCGCAATACTGGAGGGCTTTAGTGCTCTTAGTGGGGGAATTGGCTTGTGAACTGGGGTGTCCAGATATTTACAAACGAGCTGAACTCTTGAATAGTTTGTGCCGATACATTGGTTGTCTGTCCAGGGAACTGGGGTTTTCGGGGTCGCTGGGGCGTCCCAGAAGGTGCTCCCCCGGTCGAATGATTACGAGGTGGGGCGTTGGCTAAAGAGAGAGTCGACAAAGACGATGAGGATCTTGTCCGCCTTTATTTAACCGATATTGGTCAGTATCCACTGCTAACCAAAGACGATGAAGTTCGTCTGGCGAAGGATATTGAGGTCGGCAGGTCCGCACGACGGGAGATGGATCGAAAGTCTAAAGAGGCCGCTCCCGCTCGGCGGAGGGAGCTTAGACGTGAAATCAGGCTCGGAGAGAATGCAAAGCAGGCCTTTGTAGAGTCCAACCTGAGGCTCGTCGTTTCGATTGCAAAGAAGTATCAGGCATCAGGCTTACCCCTTTTGGACTTAATCCAAGAAGGTAACCTCGGATTGATACACGCGGTCGAGAAGTTCGACTGGCGTAAGGGTTTCAAGTTCTCCACCTACGCCACTTGGTGGATTCGACAGGCGATCACCAGGGGTATAGCCAACACCGGTAGGACGATAAGGCTCCCGGTTCACGCCGGTGACACCTTAGCCAGGGTTCAGAAGGCTCAGACCCGCCTCGAGCTGAAGCTCGGTCGCCAACCTAACCTCTACGAACTCGGCATGGAAGTTGAGATGCCCGAGGACAAACTGGTCGAGGCGCTTAGGTTTAGGTCGGAGCCACTGTCGCTTTCGGAGCCACTACGTGAGGACGGCGACGCAGAGCTGGGCGATGTCGTAGAAGATCGGGGAGCTGAGTCTCCATTTGAGGTGGCTGCGACGTCCCTCTTACCGGTCGAGATAACCAGGCTGCTAGCGCCACTAGACGAGAGGGAACGAGAGATACTCAGACTCAGGTTCGGTTTGGACCGTGGCGAACCGAGGACACTAGAAGAGGTCGGCGAGTACTTCCATCTCACCAGGGAACGCATACGCCAGATCGAAGCCCGGGCGATGTCCAAGCTTCGTCACCCCTCGTCTGATACCGGGGCTAGGGACCTATTGACCGGCTGAGTTTATTCAGTTTCTAAAGCGCCACCAACGAATGTCAATCGTTGGTGGCGCTCTTGCTTTTTAAAGTTGCTCGTAGATCGGTATGATCATCGCCCTCGCCAGAGTATTGAAGGCCAGGTTAAAGCCCAAAATCGCCGGTGGGGAATTTTCGTCCAGCTCAAGCCGGTCTACTCCGACCGCCGATACTGCGAAGATGTAACGGTGTGGCCCGTGGCCCTTGGGTGGCGCTGCGCCGATGTATCCCTTGGTCCCGCCGTCGTTTCTCAGCGATACCGCAGAAGGAGGTAGCAATCCCTTGGTTGGGTCTCCCGCCCCCCTCGGCAGTTCGTTCACAGTAACGGGGATGTTAGCAACCGCCCAGTGCCAGAAGCCAGACAGCGTCGGGGCGTCTGGGTCAAAGCAGGTTATCGCGAAGCTCTTGGTCTCGCTAGGGAACCCCGACCAAGCTAGTGCCGGAGAAATATCCTCGCCACCCGCACCAAAGATGCCGGAGACTTGTGGGTTCGAAAGTGTCTTATTGTCCATTATGTCCGACGAAGTGAGGCTAAAGGAGGGCACTTCTGGGAGAAAGTCATATGGGATTGGTGGGCGGGGACGTTCGGTCATATAGAGACTCTCCTTTTAGAAAGCTACTGAATCTGCGCCTACAGGGCGACTGGTTGAAGCTTGCAGAAACAGAAACTAGCCCTTTTTGGGCTTTAGAGCAATAGAGCAGCGGTTATTTCTCGGCACCTCATTAACTACGGCCTTAGTTGCGCTTGAGGATTTATGCCCCACGGCTGATAACCGAGTGCGGCGGTAGAACAGAGTGTCAATTTAGAGCCGACGAGTTCCGATCCCGGGTTCGCATACTTCGACACCAAGAAGAGGACGCCCGCAGCAAGCTAGTTCGGCGGGTTAGGCCTCTTTCTCGATTTCTGATTTGGCACGTGCCAACCGACCTTGGAGATACCCGTTTTTTGCTCGAAGAAGATGCAATCTTCCGGACAGGAGAACGGGATTTCTCTATTCATTGCCAACCTGCACCTCTCGAGCTTGTCGCCAACCGACACGCTCTGGAGGATGTAGTGCTTACAGTTATCCCTTACGCTCACTAGGTACAGTCTAGGCCCAAAGGGTGGCTGATCGCCAGTTGGTGAGCTGCAAATCTTTATGATCTTTGAAAGTTACCCAGATCTTCGTGCGAGCCAGTAGAAATCTAACTAGCGTTAGTCATTGATGGCTGCCAAAGATTCCGATTTGATTCAGTGGGCGGAGAGATTGTCCGCTATCGCCCGAACGGGGCTCGCTTTCACCGAAAGCCTCTACGAACAGGAGCGATTCGAAGAAATTCTTCGGGTTGCCGCCGAAATACGCATCGCTAGCTCGGTGCCTGGCGAAGGTTTTTCAGTCGGCGATCAGGGGGCTGACGAACTATTCGAGATCTATCGATCCCAGGTTGGAAGTGGCGTCCCCGGATACGTGACCCCGAAGTGTGCGGTAGCGGCAGTGGTAAAAAATGACCAAGACGAGATTCTGCTAGTCCAGAGGTCAGACTCGGGGGTCTGGCTCTACCCGACTGGCTGGGCGGATATAGGGTATTCGGCTTCAGAGGTAGTGATCAAAGAGGTCCATGAAGAGACCGGAATAGACGTCGAGCCGATTAAGTTGATCGGCGTTCTCGACGGGATGAGAAGGGGATTCACCGCAATCCCTATGTATTCGTTAGTATTTTTATGCAAGGTAATTGGCGGATCACTCAAGGCCCACCCTTTGGAGGTGACCGACGTTGGATGGTTCTCACGGGAGAATCTACCGAAACCGATGCCGAGCTTAGAGCGTTGGATCCCCGAGATCTATCGAGCCCTCGATGGCGAAGACGTAAAGGCCTACTTCGACCTACCCCGAAAGCAGTCCTAAAGAACCGACAGAGTCACCAGGATGCTTAGGCGCTGAGCTGG
>JABEUO010000111.1 GCA_013044415.1 Acidimicrobiaceae bacterium | reverse complement strand
GGATGTGGGCTAAGCGCTCTTCAGCAGGTACGAAACGCCGTCAAGTCTGTGGGTGCCTCTCCCGACCTGCAAATGGTGGTCTCCGGTAGCCTCGCTGGAAGCGGTTCAGCATCGGCGGATAAGTACCTATCCGTCTTCTCGCTGCACATCGATGCAGCCTCTGCGAAGCCAGGAGTGGCCCTATCGAAGGCCGGTAAGGGTAACGTTTCGGTGGATATCAGCCTCTACTATCACACGAGCCCCGTGTTTGACATGCGGCTGGTAGGGAAATCAGAATACTTCCGTATAAATCTGACTCCACTTCAGAGCCTGGTTCCGAAATCCGACGCGAGCAAAATGGAGGGGCTCGATTTGGGGCTCGGCGGCCGGTGGTTCCAGGTACCGCCCTCGTACCTTGCTCAGCTGACTAAGCAGGCCAACGGCAACCCTGCCGCTCAGGCAAAAGTCCGCCAAGGATCGGCTTCGATGATGTCGGCTCTTGGCCAGATAATCGAGAACAGATCCACGATCTCTGCGTTATCTGGTGGGGGCCTTCAGGCCAAGGGATCTCTCCTGAGTGCTTTCAACACGCTAGCTCCAGCTATCCAGCAGATGACAGGGAAAGCCCCTAGTCCCACCAAGATCACCGGAACCTACGTAATTAACATGTCCACAACTGGTGGAACGATGACCGGAGCCAGCCTTTCGATCTCTAATCAGGGCCGCACTGCCGAGATCGAAGTTGCTCTCTCCCACTTGAGTAAACCTGTCCCGCTCCCAGCCCACATAGCCGAGCTTCCGAAAGCCATCGTTGAAGGGCTTGTAGCACGCCCTAGTGCTGCGTCAGCTTCAGCGGCGGGGTTTTCGTAAGGGTAATGCGAAGGCCGCTGGGTGTTGTGGAACCTCTTGTATCCACAGTTCAAGCTTCAGACTGCTTCGGCGGACTTTTCCGGGATATCTGCAGAAGGCACATGAGTCAGCTCGCCAAAGATCTACTCTGCCCTCAAATACCCGAAACTGCCAACTGAGCCGTGATGGACTTTGGCAGGACTACTGCATAATTTAAGATGTGGTCAAGCAGCCCCGAGCAGCTCAACCTCATTAGAAAGAACTGCTTGTCAACCCGCCAATCCATTGTGGTATCGGCAAAACCCCGCCTCGTTGTCCGATTTATCTGATGCCCCTTGGCTGCTAGAAGTTTCGATCACGTCCTTTCGACGGCCGATTTCCACCGCTGGGACGACGAGTTAGTCCTTTTCGATTGAATAGCTAGCGCCCCAGCCACCCAACGGCTATTAGGATTTGAGCAAGTGCTCAATACAATCGTTTAGAGGAGCTCATAGCATGGCAAAATCCGGGAAGGCGAGCCGGCTTATGGCCGAGGGAGATTTGAGGTCAGCCCCGGTCAGACAGGCACTCGTGGAAGCGGCCATTGAGACCCTGAAGACGGACGGTTTCTCCGGAGCGAGTGCCCGGGCCATAGCGAGGCGGGCAGAATGCAACCAGGCTCTGGTTTTCTATCACTTCGGATCCGTGGTTGATCTGCTGTTGGCTGCGCTCGATTCGGTCAGCACCAGCCGCCTCAGACACTACAGTGCTGCCGCAGAGAACGTTGGCACCCTGGCGGAGCTTGTCGAGGTCGCGACCACAATCTTCCTTGAGGACCTGGAAAACGGTTATATCACGGTGCTCGCAGAGATGATCGCTGGGGCATCATCGACACCAGGGCTTGGATTAGAAGTCGCAGCCCGTATTTCTCCTTGGAAGCGGTTTGCAGAGCAGGTAATCAACTCCGTCCTTGGAGGCACTGCGCTAGGGGATTTAATTCCATCAGGAGACCTCGCCCACAGCACTGTCGCCCTCTATCTTGGATTGGAGTTGCTCAGCCATCTCGAAGGGAACCGAGAGGCATCCCAGGCTCTATTTGAACATGCCAAGCGGCTCACTGTCATCGCCGAAGCCCTTGGCGCTGGTGGAATGCTTGGTGCAGTGGCTCCGGTGCCGAAGGAGGAGCAAGAAACATGAGGGGCGGCATGGTCAGGCGGGCGATTCGCTCGACCCCGGTTCAGCGAATGCTGGAGGACTTCCGACACATGCCGATGCTCGGACGCTGGGCCGCCGGTGGTGCCACCTGTCTTGGTATTATCGGGGCGGTCACCGGCCTGGTCGTAGGCCTATTTGCCTACCCACTGACTGCGCCGTTTGCCATGCTCGAACTCGGTCTACCCTCCACCATCTTCGGCGGCGCTATTGGCCTAATTACGGCATTGACCGTGATGGCAATGCGGCGCATCTGGCGAAGAGACCGACACCTAATGTGTGAAGCTGGTTCGACTCTCACAAGAAGGAAACCCGACAGTTCGCGGGCCTCGTGATCTCGACGGATGCTGGACTCGAAGGATAGTTATCTCGACTGACAGTGAAAGATACCAACGCTAGCCACGTAGGCGGTATCGCATACAGAAGCAATCTCTACTTCAGTTATTGTCTTGCTCGACTATCGGAAACTGGGCAAAAATTTATCGATGTACTTGAAGGGTGGCATTGCGGTGGTGATATCAGAATGATATCCAATGGCGGCTGGTCGCAAAAAGATAGTCACCTGGACTAAGGGAAAATTCAGAGGCATTGATCTACCTGACAACCTTCGCTAGCCAGAAAACTTTTGCGATTGCCCGTCACTTCAGACTCTCAACCGAGCCCTCAAGCAGCGTATAGCCTATTCACCTACTGAGCCGTCAATCGATTCACGAATGAGGTCAGCATGCCCGGCGTGTCGGGCAGTCTCCTCGATTAGATGAAGTAAAACCCAGCGAAGTGTGAAATGTCGCCCGTCTGGAAAGGTCATCACCGAAGGTTGATCCAGACTGGAAGCTGAAGCCACAACCTGTCGGCTTCGCTCACAGGATTGTCGGTATCTAGAAAGTAGCTCCTCGGGACTCAAGGTGGTACCGGTGCGAAACTCCCAATTCGGATCGGCTTCCCAGTCCACATCGGACCAGGGCTTGCGCTCCGCCAAACCACTGTACTTCACTTCCATCCAGCCCTCTTCTACCAGTGCCAGATGGTAAAGGATGCCAGCGAGAGTCAAATCTGAAGGAAGCAACCTCTTGCCGAGCTGCTCCTTGCTTAGCCCCTCAGCTTTCAGTAGTACTGTCTCGCGTTGATAATCGAGGTATTCATTTAGGAGAACAAACTCCGTGCCGTTAGGGTCAGGTTCTACTCTCATGGGTCAAACCTATCATGCTTAGGCCTAAGTGCAAATTGCCAAATTGACCCTTGAGTTACTGCCGTGAAGTCAGTCCAGCCAGCCATGAGAGCAAAATCCCTGCAAGTAAGGCGACCACGTACTAATAGGTTTAATTACGACGACGTTCGCCTGGTTGTGCAGATAACCATCGGTACTAGAGTGGGCCTATGAGAACGGAACCGATAATTGGGGAAAAGGCCTGGTTCGGACCGAGGCGCCTCGGATGGGGCTTGGAGCCCTCTTCACCCGAGGGTTGGGCGGTAACAATACTCGGAGTCGTACTGGTACCTCTGATCGGGAAGAGGTTCCCCAACCAAAAAGTTGGCGTCTTGGTCGCCACCATTTTGTTCATCGCAATCCCGGTCCTGAAGGGGACTTCCCCGGGTGGACCCAAGGATAGAAAAGCTCTTCAGCTGCTCAAAGAGAAGTAGCACGCCAAAAAAAAGCAGCTCCAGAGTTATCCCACTGGCACCGCAACCGCGGGTTAGTTAGCTTTTGCTAGCCGTACCGACCCCTCTTTCTCCGTCGAAACCACCTTCGCACAGTGGGAGAAGACGCTGGCACGAACAAAGTGTCCCCATCGCAGCTGCCCCAAGGTCAGATCAACCTAAATGTCTCCGTATGGAATGTCAGCGCCCTAAAGACCAGCGTCTCAGAAAAAGAAGATCCACAATGAACACAATGAACACAATGAGGCCGACAATCGAGTCCCAATAGTTCTGATTTCGCTGCTAGCAGCCTCGCTACTCGGTGACTCCACCGTCAGACGAGTGAAAAAATGATGGAGTCATTGCTTCGGAGTAAGACGACGCCGCAATAGAGACGCTTGCACCAACCTGCCTTGCCCCATCGTCTCGAATTAGTTGCCTGATCTGAACGAGCTTCGCTAGTGTAATCTTGATTTCGTTAGAAAACAGAGCTCGCCCCGCAGGTCTTTAGATGGGCCAGGTCTAATCCTTTTGAGTTAAGCTTCGTGCAGCCGCTAATATTGCGTCGGTAATCGAATTGTAACCGGTGCACCTGCATATATTCCCGGACATCTCCGAGCGAATCTCGGCACGGGTTGGATTTGGGATTCTATTCAGCAGGTCAAGGGCGCTAATCAACATCCCCGGGGTGCAAAAACCACACTGCAGCGCGTGGTGCTCGGTAAAGCTCTGCTGCAAAGGATGCAGGGCGCCATCTTCACCCGCAAGACCTTCAACTGTCAATAGCGATGCTCCCTCTGCCTGAACGGCCAGAACCAAGCAGGCCCGCACGGGAAGCCCATCCAGCATCACGGTGCAGGCTCCGCACACGCCATGTTCACATCCGAGATGGGTGCCAGTGAGTCCCAAATCTTCTCTCAGTGCATCGGCCAAAGTTCTCCGGGGTTCCACGTCTATGGTGGCTGGCTTACCGTTGACTGACAGAGTCACTCTCATCCGATCAGCTCCAATCCACTTCAGAGTCAGCTTGGCCCGAGCCTAATTGTCTAAGCGACCGACGAACCAGCTCTTCAACCAAGCCGATTCGATATCTCGCCGATCCGTGAAAGTCGCCATTTGGCTCAACGGAGGCCGCCGCAGCCCTGGCAGCCTGATCGATAAGTTGCCCACTGAGGGTAACAGAATCATTTACAAGTCCTTCGCTCTCCAGCATGCGAACCGGCTTGCTACCAACACCGCCAACCGCTATCTTTACCTCTCCCTGAACTTCGGCTGCGGCCACCGTCACCAGGCCGAAGTCACCATGACGACGTGCGTACTCCGCAAAGCCCCATCTCTCAGGGAGCGGAGATATCACCGAGACGATCATTTCATCGTCGGCTAGCGAGTTTTCAAGGGTACCGATAAAGAAGTCCTGCGCATCCACCGTTCGTTGCGTCGAAGGGCCCATGACCTCAATAACCATCCCCGCTGCCACTGCGACAATTGGTAATTCTGCGGCTGGGTCAGCGTGCGCAAGACTTCCGCCTATCGTTCCTCGAGTTCTGATCGCACTATGCCCTATCCACCTGGCTGCCTCATGCAGAAGGGGCGAGTTCGTCTGCGCACAGAGCATTCGGTGTCTGACCAATGTCCCTATGCGAATCGTCGTTTCGGAAATCCTTTCAATGGTCTCGAGCCCAGGGATCCGGTTTATGTCTACCAAGAGGCTCGGCCTTGCCAGTCGGAGCGCTAGAAGCGGCATTAGACTCTGCCCGCCCGCGATGATCTTCGCCGAAGCATCTTCGACATCTGCGAGATACTGCACGGCCTCTCTCGGGCTCGCCGCTACTACGTAATCAAAAGGCGCCGGCTTCACTTCTAGCGACCCCTGAAATTTGCGGGTCGCTTTTCGAGACGGGCCTTCTGTCCCTCTAAAATATCCTCGGTATGCCAGGTAGCTTCGAAGGTCTCGGCGAGTTCGGCATCTTCCCTAAGTCCCCCAAATTGCCTCTCGAGACTCTGTTTGTAAAAGGACAAGGTGAGCGGGGCGAAACTAGCGATCTCTTCTGCCCATTGCAGAGCGTGCTCTCTGTCCCCGATTCGGTTGACCAAGCCCTGTAGCACTGCGCTCGATACCTCGATCTTCTCGCATCCGAAGAGCATGGCCCTTGCACTTCCGTCTCCGAGCAATTCGTGGAGCCTACGGATCGTCCACGGATCTACCGCAACCCCAAGCTTTGCGGTTGGCAACCAGAAGTAGGCTTCGGGGACCGCAACCCTGAGGTCGCATGCGATGCTCAGCTGTACTCCAGCTCCGATCGCCGGACCATTCATCGCTGCAATTACCGGTATCTGAACAGCGGTTATTGAACGGATCATACCGTATAGGGCCGTCCTGAAGGCGGGATCAGTCAGCACGGCAAAGTCTGCTCCAGCGCAGAAGCTGCTCCCTTTCCCGGTGATTAAAATGACTCGCGCCCCATCTAAGACAGCCTCCTGAACCGCCCGATCGATCATTTGACAATGCTCAATGTCTAGGGCATTTCTCCGTTCCTCCCGGTCGATAGTTATGAGGCTTACAGATGATTGCTTCTCGATTTCTATCACTGCAAACCCTCCCAGACCGCCCCTTCGGTAACGGGAAGTTGATCGACGAGAATGCCCAGGGCGTCTGCGACGGCACCAGCGATGACGGCATTTGGTCCAAGGGTTCCCCCCTCTCCTACGCCGCGAACTCCGAGGGGATTATCCGCTGGAAACTGGAGATGTCCAATTATCATTTCTGGGATTTCTCCACTCGTCGGGATTAGATAGTCCATCAACGTTCCCGTAGACAGGTTGCCGTCCCCGTCATAGATCAGGTGCTCGTACATCGCGCCACCAATTCCCTGCGCAATCGCCCCAGCAATCTGGCCATCGACAATTGCAGGGTTGATCACCCTCCCGGCATCCTCTACGCACACCCACTTCAAAATACGAATTTCCCCCGTGCTGACGTCAACTTCAAGTGAGCCGATTTGGACCCCTGCGGCAAATGCACCTCGAATAGGATCGTAAAAGCGAGTTGCCTCTAACCCTGGCTCCATCCCATCTGGCAGCCGATTCGACTCCAAATATGCAACCCGGGCTATTTCGGCCAATGACAATCGAGGTTCGACCTCACCGGCTACCCATATCTTCCCGTCTCGCAAAATGAGGTCGTTTATGTCGATCTCTAGGAGCTCCGAAGCCAGCCTGATCACCTTGTCTCTGACCACCAAGGCACTCAGCTGGGCGGCGCCGCCTCCAATAACCGCCTGCCGGGAGGAAAAGGCTCCAAAGCCCCAAAGCGACTCGTCGGTATTTCCAATGCGCACCTGCACGTCGTCGTAGTCGACCCCTATCCCGTCGGCTACTATCTGAGCGACGGTCGTCTCGAGTCCCTGCCCTTGCGAAGTTACCCCCGAAAATACGGTTACCGTACCGTCTGGATTTACCTTTACCGTGCAGGCATCGTGACCGGTTCGAAAGGGCATTCGGGGTCCAGCCGACGCCGCTCTGCCGAGCCCCGTCAGCTCGTTGTAACAGGCGACCCCAAATCCAATCGGCGGCTCATTGGTCCCCCTCCGCCTCTGCTGTTCTTCCAAAAACTGATCTAAATCAAAGAGCTCCAGAGCCTTGTCGAGGCAGCGCTCGTAATGTCCAGAATCGTCAACGAGACGAGTCGGCATCTTATACGGGATGTCTTGGGGACCGATAAAATTTTTACGTCTAATGTCTATAGTGGACATTCCTAATCGACGCGCCGCTTCGTCCATTATCGCCTCCATTGCGAAGACACTCGCTGGACGGGCAACACCACGATACGGACCAGAAGGCGAGCTATTCGTGGCGACTGCACGAACCATGCAGTCATAATTCTCCAACCGGTACGGTCCGCTCAGCAACCCACCGGCCATCAAGGGTTCTATCCCGGCGGTCCAGGGATAGACCGAGTAGGCACCGACGTTGCAGGTGACATCCGCCTTTAGGGCGAGCAGCGTACCATCTGAGCTGAAGCCGGCGGTAACTAAGTAGCGATGGTCCCGGGCATGGGTCGCCGAAAGCAGGTGTTCCGCCCGATCCTCGACCCACTTTATCGGGGTACCAGGCATTAGGCGGGCGATCATGCAGATTGCAACGTCTTCGGGATATAGTGCCGCCTTCGTGCCGAAACCACCACCAACGTCGGGAGCGACAACTCGAATCTTCGCCTCGCTCATTCCCATGAGTTCCGCCAATGCATTTCGAACTAAGTGAGGAACCTGCGTCCCAGACCAGAATTGCAAAGTACCGTCGCCGGGCTCGAAGAGGGCCACGCCAGCGCGACACTCAAGGGGGTTTCCACCTTGACGATTGGATATAAGTTCCCTTTCAATGACTACTTCTGCACCGGCGAGCGCATCTTTAACGTCGCCGGATTGAAAGCGTCGTTCCAGGAGTACGTTGTCTAATGCCTCCTTATGCAAAGGCTCCGCGGGTGTTGACCAGGCAGAAACATTGGCCGGCAAGCGTTCGTATTCGACTTCGATCAGTTCCAGGCCATCTTCCGCCAAATACCGGTCTGTAGCCACCACCGCAGCGATCGGCTCGCCGGAAAAACGAACCTTATCCCACGCAAGAATCGGTTGGGCAGTCTCGATATAGGAGGGCAAAGCAGACCGAGCGATAAGCGAGACAGATTTAAAGGGGTCACTTTCACCAGTGAAGATTGCTTCAACAAAATCTGCCTCGAGGGCAGATGAGATGTCGATCGAGTTGATCTTAGCGTGCGCTAGCGGGCTACGTAGAAATGCGACGTGCCGTGTCCCCGGTAGTCGGAGGTCAGAAACGTAATGACCCCGACCTATCAGGAATCGGTAGTCCTCTTTGCGTTGGACGGCCCTACCGACCGATTCATTGCCCTTGGGATCAACACCCGTGATTTCAGTCATGGCATTTCAGTCATGGCATTGTATATCCACCGTTGATCGAGAGGATCTGCCCGGTGGTCCAGGAAGATAGCGGTGAGGACAAAAGCAGTATCGTGGGCGTGATATCCTGCGCCCTACCAAGGCGACGGAGTGGATATTGGGCAATTATCTTTTTCAATCGGTCATCTCCCCCCTCTCCCACGTGCGCTTCAAAGTTATCCGTTTGAACCAGGCCGATTGATACAGCGTTAGCCCGCACCTTGTATCGAGCCAATTCTTTGGCTAGTGACTTTGTCAGCCCAATTGTCGAAGATCGGGTCGCAGAAGTCACCAGTAAACCCGACTCGCCGACTCGACCCGAGTCACCCATCAGATTTACGATTGACCCGCCGTCGCCCCCAACCATATGCTTGACTACTGCTTGTGTTACACGGAGCGTGCCGATGACCGTCACCTCGATCTGAGGCTTCCAGTCTTCGAACGTAGTCTCAAGAAATGGCTTACGCTGAGTTGCGCCGGCGTTATTGACGAGAACGTCGATCGAACCGAGGCTTGAGAGCACTTGATCGACTCCGCTAAGCACTGAAGCCTCGTCGCTAATATCCATGGAAAGCGCAATCGCCTTGACACCTAGTTCTTCTGCTTGTGCAGCGCAACTTAGAGCGCCCTCAGAAGACCGGTTGTAATGGAAGGCGACATTTGCACCCTCTCGGGCGAAAGCCAATCCGATCTCTCGTCCTAGTCCTTGACCCGCCCCGGTGACCAGCACGTTCTTACCTTTTAGTTGTAGGTCCAAAACACATCCTTTATAGCCACTAATTGGATAACCATCGACGAAGCCCGTCGGAAGAGACGATCCGGCCTAATTGAAATTGCGGAAAATGCGCCGCTGCGGCAAGCTCTCCCGAATTCGCTAGCTCGTCTGATATATTCGACCTAACCGCTTTAGCCTTCGGCGGATCTAGGTCGAACACCGCCTCCCACCCCTCCTCAGTCAGCTCGACGATGCTATGGACGACATCGCCGAGAAAGACGGCCCGCTCGGAACGTGAGGAGATCGTGAAAATGGCGGAACCCGGGGTATGGCCGGGAAGATGCCTGCTTGAGATTCCGGGCAGTAACTCTCGGTCTTCATCGAAAGTTTCCAGGTGTTCGATCAGCGGCTCGAGCTTCCTAACGGCTCCCGGGATAGCTTCAGGTGATTCGACAAAGTACTGCCAATCGGCGCTATGCACGCGATAGGTAGCGTTTTCAAAAACGATCTGGCCCTTCTGAGTAGCCCACCCGACGTGGTCGAAGTGGAGATGCGTGAAGAGTACGTCCGTTATATCACTAGCTTCGACTCCTTGTTGGCGAAGGCTTTCTAAGAAAAGTCCCCCCTCGTACTTGTCGTTCCTAATGGTGCCGACTCCCGTATCGATGAGAACTTTCCGATCTCCCGCTAGCAGTAGATATCCACCGAGGGTAAATTCCAAGTTGCCTTGTGGATCAAGTAGCTCACCGTGGCACTCCCAAGCGTCTGGCTTCTCAGGATTCTTCAAAACCTCACGAGCTACTTCCTTGCCGATGCCATCGAAAATTCCGACGACACTTATATCGCCTACCCTGGTAATCATCAACTACCAGTATTCGGTCTGATCAGCGTTCTAAGCCCCTCGCCCTGCGACATGCGGTCAAACGCCGACTCGATATCTTCGAGTTTCCCATGACCGGTGACGAGTTGCTTGAGATCGAGTTCCCCTTCTCGTAGCCAATCGTAAAACTCGGTTAGATCACGCTTAGCGTCGATTGACCCAGCGACACAACCGGTAAGTGAGCGGGCAAAGTGGAAGAGTTCAAGGGCGCTGAAGGTCACCAGGTCATCTTTTTTCCCGACTCCGACGACAAATGTCGATCCACCTCGGCGCGATAACGACCATGTCTCCCGTATTGTCGCTGCAGAGCCAACGCAATCGAAGGCGTAATCAACGCCACGCTTATCCGTCAAGGAACGAACCGACGATTTGAGCTCGTCACCAGCGACAAAGAAATGGTGAGCACCAGCCTGCTTAGCCTGCTCGGCTTTGGCCGGACTTCTATCGACGGCGATTATCAATGATGCCCCGGCTAGTCTCGCACCCTGAACAGCAGACATTCCTACCCCACCAAGGCCGATTATCATAACCGAACTGTTTGGTTCTACCTCGGCAGTCTTGACGACCGCTCCAACACCGGTAGTCACCGCACAACCGAGTAGAGCTGCGTCGGCGGAATCGATATCATCGGGAACGGGCAGCACAGCGTTGCGAGGCACGACCGTCTGCTCAGCGAACGAACCGACGGTCAGGCCCGGATAAATATAGTTACCCTCTGCGTCAACCGCATAAGGGTCCTTTGAGCGAAGTGCCCCCTGTACACAGAGGTGCCCCTCCCCCCTTTCGCAGTAAAAACATACACCGCAGGTGGAGAGCCAGAGAAGCACGACCCTCTGACCGACGTCCAGGTCCTTCACTTCTGATCCGACCTCAACTACAGTTCCACACGCCTCATGACCTAAGACCGCCGGCAACTCCTGGGCGATGACACCCCTAGCTAGCGAAAGGTCAGAATGACAAACACCAGTTACCTCTATCCTGACTCGGACGTCGGAAGGCCCCACGTTTCTCAGCCAGATCGACTCCACGGTCATTGGCTCTGATTGCGAACGCAGAAGCGCCGCTTTTACCTCAATGTCATACCCCGGCGGCCTCATATCTGGACCGACTTGAGTTCTAGTACATCCTCTATCCCGTACTTGCCGATCTCACGGCCGATCCCAGACTGCTTAAATCCACCGAAGGGAGCAGCGGGATTGAATTGCCCTCCGTTGATATCAATCTGGCCAGTACGAATTTGGCCCGCTACTTCAATGGCGTGTTCTTGTGAATCACTCCATACCGCTCCGGCCAAACCGTAGATCGTGTCGTTGGCCAGCTCGACCGCGTGAGCGTCCGAGTCGGCGGAGAAGATAGAGAGCACGGGACCAAAGATCTCTTCCTTTGCAATTCGCGAGTCCGGCGGTACCCGGCTAAACACCGCCGGGGGAACGTAGTAACCCCGCTCTGGAAGGGGAAGTTGATCGTTGTGTAGTGCCTTGGCTCCGCCGGTTGAATCGGGCTCAAGAAAGCTCAGAACATCCTTTCGTTGCTCGGCCGAGATCAGTGGACCCAGCCTGTCGCCTG
Organism: Acidimicrobiaceae bacterium; assembly: GCA_013044415.1. GTDB lineage: Bacteria > Actinomycetota > Acidimicrobiia > Acidimicrobiales > Acidimicrobiaceae > JABEUN01. The sequence goes on along the minus strand of JABEUO010000111.1, from coordinate 2,276 downwards.
GTAGATACTTCGCCACAGCGGCCGCCGCGATCTCTTCGACCTGGTCGAGCCTCGAAGAGGGCACGATCAGTCTCGACAGAGCGGTACAAGTCTGCCCAGCGTTTAAGTAGCAGTTGGCGACGGTTATTTTTACCGCCTTCTCTAGGAGTTGGTCACTAACGTCGGCCAGCACGACACTCGCCGACTTGCCACCTAGCTCCAGGGTCACCTTTTTGACACTTGGCGCCGCAGCCATCGATACCTGTCGACCTACCGCCGTAGAGCCGGTAAAGGAGACCAAATCAACATCAGGGCTGTGGGTCATAATCTCCCCGACGATCGACCCACTCCCTGGCACTAAGTTAAATGCCCCGGGCAGGAGCCCCGCCTCATCGATCGCCCTTGCGAGTTCGTAAGCAACGAGTGGCGTCAGGCTCGCAGGCTTGAGTACAACCGTGGCGCCAGCGGCTAACGCCGGAATCACCTTAGTCACTATCTGGTGGAGTGGAAGATTCCAAGGGGTGATCGCAGCTACCACCCCAATCGGCTCTCTGAAGATCAGTGAATTTCCTATTTGAGATTTGAACTGGTAGGAACCGAGGGCATCGATTGTTGCGTCGAGAACCGATAAAGGTACATCTACGTGGAGTTTTCGAGCTAGCGCTAGCGGTGAACCCTGCTCCTTGTTGACAATTTCTGCTAGTAGGTCTGCCCGCTCGGTAAGTAGTAGCTGCAACCTCCTCAAGAACGCTACTCGGTCGGCAACCGAAATGCCTGACCACTTAGGAAAAGCCCCTTTCGCTGCGGAGATAGCCTCGGTAACGTCAGAAGCCGAGGCTTGGGTCACGACCCCTACAACCCGCTCTTCGGCGGGGTCCTCAACCTCTAGCTCTGAACCATTCGCCCTAACCCACTCACCTCCTATGTAGAGTAAAGGTTCTCGTATGACATCGCTCATTCTCTAAGTCTCCCCATTCACGTGGTTGCCTTGGCTCCAATATTTCCAAGTTCTTCTTTCAGAAGATAACGCATTGCCTTCCCGGATCCGGTCCGAGGTATCTCAGGTACAAAGTAGATAGCCACCGGGACCTTGGTTGGCGAAAGATTGGCACGACAAAGCTCGAGAAGCCCGTCGATATCGAGACCGTCATCATTTGGCACGACGAAGGCCACCGGCTCCTCACCCAGACTCTGATGGGGTGCCCCTATCACCGCCGCATCCTTCACACCCGGTGCGATGAGCAGTACCGCTTCGACCTCCGCCGGATAGATGTTCTCTCCACCTCGGATAATAAGTTCCTTTGTCCTACCGCATATTGTGACCATGCCATCATCATCTCTAATTGCTAGGTCCCCTGTGTGATACCAACCGTCGGTCAGGACTTCCTTGGTAGCTTCGGGCTTATTGTAATAACCGACCATAACGTGGGGTCCACTCACCCACACCTCGCCGACCTCACCGGCAGCGACGTCCCTTTGCGTTATCGGATCGACAATTCGAACGCTCGACCCAAGGAGTGGATAACCACACGACCCCGGCTTTCTCTTTCCAGCGGGCCAGTTCATGATGACCATTGTCGATGTCTCGGTGATACCGTACCCATCGAGAAGGAGCACCCCAGAAGCCCTTTCGAAGGCCTCATTTAGCGCACCCGGCATAATAGCTCCGGCCGAAACACACAGCCTCAAAGCCTTGGCATCGAGATTACTGCCGCCGAGAGCATTGAGGAGATACTGGAACATCGTTGGTACCCCGGGAAAGAAGGTAACCGGCTGAGTCCGCAAAGTATTGATGATCTGCTCGGGCGAAAAACGCACTATCTGCTCGGTAGCACCCACAAGGAGTATTCCTAGCACAGAAAGAACAAGTGCATAGGAATGGAACAGTGGGAGCGGACTGAGCACAAAGTCATCCGGTCCGAGCTTGGCGATCGACTCCCAACTAGCCACCGCATCCCACAAGCATCCCCGCTGAGTGAGCATTACCCCCTTGCGACGCCCAGTGGTGCCCGAGGTGTAGACGATCCAGCTGACATCGTCAAGGCCCATAGTGTCGATGGCAGATATCTGGCCTTCGGCGGGGGAGGAAACAAGCTGCCCAAAGCGGATTACTTCGCCGTCTGGCCCACCAGGGGCAGTACAGATCACCTTCAGGCCCTCTACTTTACCTCGTAGGCTAACAGCCCTTTCGAAGTGGCCGGAGTCGACGATGATCATCCTCGCTCCGCAGTCCAAGACCATATATTCGAGTTCGCCCGGTGCCGCTTTTGGATCAATGCAGACCCCGATGGCTCCTG
>JABEUO010000110.1 GCA_013044415.1 Acidimicrobiaceae bacterium | reverse complement strand
GTCGCCCTGTTGGAGGGGGGCTACGACTTAGAGGCCTTAAGGGACTCGACCGCCGCACTGATTTCAGCGCTTGGGGGCGAGTCATTCTATCCAGAAGCCCCGGGCAGGGTGAGACCAGACCGAGATCTGATTGACGCCATGGCCCAGTTGAGGACCAGGGCACTGGATTAACCATCGGATCAGCCATCCTGGGAGCCAAGTCGCAAAAGGAGACGGTCTAACTCCGACCCTTTTCACCACCAGATAAAGGCGCACTTGTCCACTTTGCCACTTAGCCAGACCTGGAACTTGCTTCAGAGTTGTAAGTTGGCAGTAGCTATTTCATGCGTCGATCGGAAACGGACTCACCATGCCGTGTCGGTCCGGGCCGTCTGGGACTGGTCAATTTCGGGTAGCCTGCTTGGGTGATGTTGCAAGGCTTTGGCCCAGAACTCAAATTCATAAACGAGCTAACCGACCGCTTCGCCAAACGTAATAAGAGGCTGTATATGGTCGGTGGGGCCGTGAGGGACTATTTGTTGTCGCAGACCAACAGAGACCACCCAGAGCAAGTTTTCACTCCCGATGACCTCGACCTGACCACCGATGCCCTTCCTGACGAGGTCGAAGAGATACTCAAGGGATGGTCGGACGCCAAGTGGGCGGTCGGTAAACGCTTTGGGACGATTGGAGCAGAGAAGGCCGGTTTTAAGTTCGAGATAACCACTCATCGGGCGGAGTCATATACCAACGATTCGAGAAAGCCGGTCGTCAAGTATTCCGATTCGATAGAGGAGGACCTTTCGAGGCGGGACTTCACGATCAACTCCATGGCATTTGAACTCATCCCGTCTGGTTCTCCGGTGCTGATCGATCCTTTCGGTGGTTTGAGCGACCTAATGGCCGGGGTGCTAAAGACCCCCCTTTCACCAACTGAGTCCTTTTCTGACGACCCACTTCGGATGCTACGAGCAGCTAGGTTTGTCGCTCGATTTAATCTCAAGCCCGACGGCGCACTGGTCACCGCAATGGGGAAACTTAAAAGCAGGCTCGAAATCGTCTCAAAAGAGCGGATTAGGGATGAATTCGATAAGTTGATCGTCCTGCCCGAAGTTAGCTCAGGCCTTTGGCTCCTCGTGGAGACGGGCGTGATCGATGAATTTATCCCCGAGATACCCGCTTTGAAGCTGGAACAGGATCCGATCCATCGGCATAAAGACGTCCTCTCGCACACTATTGCCGTTACTGAAAAGACTTCACCGGACAAGATCCTCCGTCTAGCCGCCCTTTTCCACGATATCGGCAAGCCTGCGACCCGAGAGATCGGACCGGAAGGGGTGAGCTTCTATTTCCACGACGTAGTCGGGTCCCGCATGACAAAGGCACGGATGAAAGAACTCAAGTACCCAGCCGAAGAGATCGAAAAGGTGTCGAGGCTGGTCTACCTGCATCTGAGATTCCACGGCTTTGAGACCGGGTGGACCGATAGGGCGGTGAGGCGCTACGTTCGAGATGCCGGTGAACTCCTAGATGAGCTCAACGAACTCACCCTCTGCGACTCGACCACTAGGAACGAGAATAAAGCCCGTAGGTTGAGGGAGAAGATGAACGAACTCGTGCTGCGTATAGCCGCCCTCAAAGAGAAAGAGGAACTCGACGCAATCAGGCCCGACCTCGACGGGATTGAGGTTATGGAAATACTCGGCCTGCGGCCAGGCAGAGAGGTCGGCGAAGCCCTCGACTTTCTTATGGAGCTCCGTATGGATGAGGGACCATTGGGCAAGGTCGAAGCCTCTCGACGACTATTGGCATGGTTTAGTTCAAAGGGCAACTAGTCCCAGCGTCCGCAACGGACCCCTTAGTTTGGCAACCAGCATTGGTATCATATGACCATCGAAGTGCTCTTTTCAGGGTGCAAATTGTGACAGACCACCTTGGATGAAGTGCTGTCGGGGTAGCTGGTTTGAGAAGCTAGGCACGTCAAGGACTACTTGACTGACCTGAACTCAATACTTTTGTATTAGCGGGCTAGATTTAGTGGGAGGGATATTTCCAGCCCTTCTTAGCCGGGGAGTTTCTTTGCAACAGGTGAGGGAAGCCGCAACTGTCATGCTTTTGCGACAGGGTGCCAAGGGTATCGAAGTACTGATGATGCGGCGTAATCTAAATCTCGAATTTGTTGGTGGTGCCTACGTCTTTCCCGGCGGCAAGGTGGACAAGGCCGACCGTGACCCCGAAGTGCTAAAGAGGTCACTTAATCTAGGAGACCTCGAATGTTCGCAGATGCTGGGAGTTTCGAGCGGGGGCGCTGGCTATTTTGTCGCCGCAATCAGGGAGTGCTTTGAGGAAGCTGGGATCTTCATCGGAACCAGATCCGGCGGAACCGCTCCAACCGAAGCGGAACTTTCCCAAGCCAGGGAGGACCTGCTCGCCAAGAGGAGCGACTTTGTCGGCGTTTTGAAGAAGGAAGATCTCTACCTGGATCTCTCCCAACTCGTCTACATGGCCCACTGGATAACCCCGCAGAGCCAGCCGAAGAGGTATGACACACGCTTCTTCGTTGCGAGGGCCCCATCAGGCCAGCTCGGAACACACGACGACTCTGAGACCGTTTCCCACGTTTGGATAGATCCCAATGAGGCCCTGTCCAAAGCCAAGGTTGAAGGCTTTTCGATAGTCCTTCCGACGAGGCAGAACTTGAAGGCTATATCAAGCTATGAAACCGTAGATGAGGCCCTGCTAGGGGCTTTACGGAGCAAAAAGAGCGTCGTGGTGCCTAAATTAGTCAGGGGGCCAGCGGGGCTGGAGCTAATTCTGCCTTGGGAGGATGGCTATGACGAGGCGGAAATTGCCGAGTTAGAGCCGGGAGAATCCATGGAGAATCCGTAATAAAAAGAAGATACTCTGCTTCGACCTCGTTAGGTTAAAAGGCGAGGTGTCCCCCGGCGGTTTAGAAGGCTTCCGGAGTTTAAAGAAGGGTGCCGATTGCTTGGACTACCAACTGATTATGTCGAACATCGATAATCGGCTTCTAAAGTTTCGCGGGCGTGGTTATATCCTCGGCTTCGCCGATGGGAAGGTCTTCACCTTCGGAGAACTAGAGCACCTCGGGGACTGCTCGAAGGCGGATCTCTCCTCGCCTATTACTGCGGTAGCGGCGAGGGCCGACGGGCGT
>JABEUO010000109.1 GCA_013044415.1 Acidimicrobiaceae bacterium | reverse complement strand
TTGGCGCCTGCTGCGCGCCAAGTCCAGGTTCCATCCTGTCGATCGCTAGTCAGCTCGACTTCAATCTTTGACGACATGACCTACTCTTGTCCGGCCTCTGTTGGCTCTTTTCCCTGAGAATGGCGGAACTCTTAGATTTCTATGTGAAATCAGAGTTACCGCCCAAATGAGACTAGTGCCTAATTGGTTGTTTGCTGTTATTGCCGTAGAACTGAGAGCCCTACTTTTGATCTCCACGCCAATTTACTACTTTTGGAAAAAGTCGATCGATAGTGTTGAGGTCGATCTCCAGTTTACCCTTTTAGGGTTCGAGTCTCGCATTATCGCCGGATGAGGGATTAGGTTCATGATGGAGCGCACTGATTGGGGGCAAGTTGAGAGTTGGCGGGCATGTATCGGCCGCTGGGGGATTGGTAAAATCTCTTCAGCGTGGAGCAGATATTGGAGCGGATGTAGTCCAGTTTTTTATATCGAATCCCAGGTCATGGGCGTTTAGGACACCCTCCGCTGCTGATGCCATAGCGTTTCGAGCCGAATTGGAGACAAGGGGAACCCTGGCAGTAGTACATGCTTCTTACCTCATTAACCTTGCATCTCCGGATGAGGAGATTCGAAGAAAGTCTGTCGACCTGCTGCTCGACACGATGCGATCAGCTAGCTTGACTGGAGTTCCATACGTAGTGCTGCACACCGGAAGTCATAGGGGTGAGGGGATGGAAAGGTTAGCTGGCGAGTTGATCGATTCCATTTCTGCCGCCGCTGAGGCTTGTGAAGGCGAAGTCAAACTCCTGTTGGAAAATACGGCTGGATCCGGTGGTACCATCGGAGCTACTTTGCAAGAGTTGGCCTGGTTGATGCATGAGGTAGGGAAAAGGGCGGCGATTGGCGTATGTATCGATTCACAGCACCTTTTTGCAGCGGGATACGACTTTTCTACTCCAAGTCTTGCGATTGATTTGGTAAAGGATATCGTCAACACGATTGGAAGTCCCGAAGTAGCCCATCTCAACGACTCAAAAGTCCCACTTGGAAAAGGAACCGACAGGCATGCGAACCTTGGCGAGGGACTCATCGGATTGACTGGGCTAAGAAACTTGATGAGCCAAGACGTCTTTAGGGATACGAATGTAATTCTCGAAGTGCCAGGATCCGGGGATGGACCGAGACTCGCGGACGTCCAGCTGGCCAGGAATGAGGTCCTAGTGGATCACCTGAGATAGTTCAACTATTGATTTTGTAGCTTCATTTTGAACAAGTGCTAACAGAGTTGAGCTATCGGATTCCCGATGCTCAATGACGACAGGTGCATTTGGCTCGATTTCAGCCAGGAACTCTATCCGATAGCTAAATTCATCAAGGAGTTTCAGACCTAGTTGAAAGAGCGATTCTTCAACTAGGGCGAGGTGGACAGCATTATTCATATGACCCATAATGTCAAGATCGCAAAAGCGCAAGGGGATTTCTAGCTTTTCTGAAGGCTTGAAATCACCCAAGCGCTGTAGAAGATGGAGTCTCGGGCTCGATACCTTACCATTCGCCGACCGACCGTAAACAGATAGAAACTCTTCGGAAAGCCGAATTGGGGACCTTCCAAGATCATCGAGCAGAACCCAGTTAGCAGTCGCCGTGACCGAGGCGGATTTGGATTTTATAACGGTTGACCTTTCAGCCCAAGCCCTCCCCAAACCTGAGCAGAAGGTTTCTATCGCCAACTCTTCCAAGTATCTGGGCAGGCCATGAGCCGTCATTTCCATCCACCTAATGACCCAGGGGCCTTTTTTGGTCAGGCTTGTATTTTCGACATCCAAAGTCGCTGCATCCTGAAGGACTCGAGATATAGCATCTAGGCGCATTCGACCGTTTGGATCAGCGTCGGCGAGTAGCACCCGTTGTTTCAACTGAAAAACTCTACCCATATGTTGTAAGTCCATGGGAGGTCATTCTAGATACTGGCTCAATCGCCAAACTTAGACCTCAGCACCTTCTTGTCAAACTTTCCAACCGACGTCCTAGGAACCATGTCGATGATTTCTAGACGATCTGGAAGCTGCCACTTTGCAAAACCTGACTTTGTAAGGTGTGCACGGACGTCCTCTATGGTAATGGTCGCTCCATCCCTTGGGACAACTGCTGCGAGGGGCCGCTCTTGCCACTTCGGGTCGGGAATTGCAATAACGCACGCTTCAAGGACGTTTGGCATTCCCATTATGGCGCCCTCCATCTCAACCGATGAGATCCACTCACCCCCGGACTTTATCATGTCCTTGGTTCTATCAGCGATGCTGAAGTAGCCGTCAGGTGTTCCTATGGCGACGTCTCCAGTGGCGAACCAACCATCAGGGGTAAAGGATTCTGGACTCCGTCCCGAGAGGTAGCTATCTATGACCCAGGCGCCTTTTACATAGAGTTGACCCATTGTTTTTGAGTCCCAGGGTGCCTCATCCCCATTTTCGTCGCGGATCGATACCGATATTCCAGGAACGGGCAGGCCAGCCATGGTTTCAATTCTGTTGAGCCTCTCTTCGCCGTCAAGAGCTTTCAAGGAGTGTTTCGGTCGCGCCATGGATGCCAGAGGCGAGGTTTCGGTCATTCCCCAAGCCTGAGTGATTGGAATTCCGAATTCTTCCCGATACCTCTCGATGAGGGGCCTCGGTGGTTGCGACCCCCCGGAGACGATTTCTCTCAGCATCGGCAAGTTGACTTTGCGGCGTGAAAGTTCTTCGGCTAGCTGAATCCAAACCGTTGGTACTCCGGCGGCTAAGGTCACCTCTTCTTCGGTTAAGAAATCTACGAGGCTTACAGGGTCAAGGGGAGTCGCTGCGAAGACAATCTTGGCTCCAACTATTACCGAGGCGTGGACGCAGCCCCAGGCGTTTGCATGGAACATTGGCACAATTGGGAGCACAGCATCGCTTGGTGAGATGCCCATTCCGCTAGGCAGGGCCACTCCGAGAGCGTGGAGGTAAGTTGACCGGTGGGTGTATAGAGCGCCCTTGGGTCTTCCTGTGGTACCAGACGTGTAGCAGAGGCTGGAGGGCGTGTCTTCGGGGATATCTAAGACGGAGTGGGTCGCCTCCTCATCCGCAATAAGTTCCTCGTACGATATCGCTCCCCGCAAGGTGGTTGCTGGAAGCTTGTCGCATAAAACGACGAATCTCTTTACCGTAGGTATGTCATCCTGAATTGCTTCTAGCAGTGGCAAAAGGTCAGGAGCAGCAAATATTACTTCATCATTTGCATCGTTGATAATGAAAACTAGGTCGGCGGGAGAGAGCCTTGAATTCAACGTATGAAGTACGTACCCTAATGACGGTATCGCAAAGTAGCACTCCAGGTGGTAATAGCCGTTCCATGCCATAGTAGCAATCCGTGATTCGGGCTCCAATCCCATCTTTTCGATGGCGTTCATGAGTTTAAAACAACGCTCGACCATGTCACTGTAGGTGTATCGATGGGTCGAAGTAGGAGATAGTTGAGTGACGATCTCTACCTCTCCAAAGTGCTTCTTAGCGTGATCCAGCATCAGCCAGGTATTTAGCTGTGTGTTCATTATTGCCATTTTCCCCCCCAAAAGAAACTCGGCCTAAACCACGCTAATGATATCCTCGTTTCACTCTGTTGGTATGGCAATTAAGGGATTTGGCTAAGAACTACGCCCGTGCCGAGGTGTTCACCCCGGGCATCAAGGTAAGGCACGACATTCGGGGCGTAGTTGATTCGCATGGTGGGTTCACCCCGGGCATCAAGGTAAGGCACCCAGCTACTGGTTTAGCTAGTTACCACCCCGAAGTGAAATTGGATGGCGATATATGCATATATCGCAGCTCATAAGTATGGGAACTCGAGATGCCTGAGCAATTCTTTCAATTAGAACCTGGGTTACGCTGTCGTCGATTCCGATCTCTTTTCCTAGCGAGATTGTGCAGTCCGGGTGGTTAGTGGCCCATTGACTTGCTTGAGCGTAGATCCGATCCAATAGGGCACCGCGGTAGAGGAAGTAAGGCTGCACGACTATGTCTCGGCGACCCAAGGAATATAAGCGATCTAACCCTTCTATTACCGAGGGAAGGGCGAGGGAAACAAAACTCGTTTCGACCTCGATGAAGCCTCCGAACTCTTTGACCAGCCGTGATATCTTGAAAAGTTCTGAGTTGGCGTCAGGGTCTGACGCTCCCCTCCCTACTAGAAGGACCGCCTCATCTGGACCGCCATTGGCAGCATGTATACGGGCCGTTATTGTGTCAAGTATTAGGCGGTGAGCGCCAAGGTCTCGGGCATATGCCACATCTACCTGAGGCGACTTCCTGCGCACGTAGTTGACCAGTTCTGCGCCATCGTCCTTCAAGTGGCCAGCTGGAAGGAGGATAAGGGGTGCGACGACTATGGATTCTGGATTAGTTGCTAGAAGTTCATCCATTGCCGGATACATATTTGGCCCGCAAAGCTCGATGAAGCCCGCAAAGACCGGTTGCTTGATCGACGCCCTCAGGTGATCAACCGCTTCGAGAAACTGACTCCTGCCATCAACGGACTTAGTGCCGTGCCCCATGACGAAAATAGCCTCCACGTCGTCTGGAATAAGGCTGGATCGGTCCGAATCCTCAACGGTAGAATTAGTCGGCGCTGAATTAGTTTCCCAGTTCATTTGATACTCCGTTAGCAGTTTGATATGGACCAACAATACGACCATCTTTGACGTATCTCTGACCATTAGAGATGCGGATCAGCGCATTCATCGCAGCGGCTGCGGCTGCGGAACCACCTCTTTCGCCACTGTTTGTAACAAATTCAAGGTCCGAATTTCTCAGGCGTAATTTTGATTCAGCCGCTCCCACAAACCCAACAGGCATGCCAATTACTACCGAGCCTTCAAGTAACTCGGAGCGGTCGAGTAGTGCCTCCAAGGAGGTCGGTGAGCAGCCGACCACGAATATTGCGGGGGAAAAGTTGCTAACCGCTTTGAACATTGAGGAGTAACTTCGAGTTCTACTCTCCAGGAGATCAAACTGTTCCGTAATTGCTGAGATCGATTCCTTGGAGCTAATACCGAATTTTGTCATCGAGACGTCGGCCACAATTGGTCTGTGATCCTGGAGCAACTTCAGCGAAGAGATGACGAAATTGCTGGTAATAGCCATAGATCTTGCAAAGTCTAAATCTGCGGTGGAGTGGACCACTCGTGCAATGATCTCTGCGCTGTCGTCATCTAATGAAGCGAAATCGAGACGCTTCCCGAGTATTTGGTACGACTGTTCCTCTATTGGATGTGGCATGGCATTTGCTTTCTAGGTTTCAATTGATACTTATGGATCCCCGTGGGCAAACCTCTAGGCAGTAAAGGCAACCGGTGCAGGTATCGGCTAGGAACCCCGGTCGATACGGGGACGGCCGGAGTGCCTTGGTCGGGCAGGTCAGAACGCATAAGCCACACGCGGTACAAGAGTCGGCGATGGCGATTTCAAAAATCGGCATCGCCTTTACTGCCTTAACTGAACCTATGAGTGGTGTAGTCATAACTGGCTTGGCATCTGTGGGGTCATTTCTTCTCGCTATATCCGCGTGGGGTATACGCCCGTATCCCAGCGAAGGTCGATGTCGTTGAACCGACTATTACTAGTGTCTCCATATCAACCTCGTCGCTACTGAAGTCAGCTAGTTGGACAACCTTCACCGACTGGTGGTCTCTCCCTACCGCCCTCGCTACCACGACGGGCGTTGTTGCGGGCCTAAATTCAGCGAGGATTCCGATCGCCTTGTTGAGTTGCGAGATTCTTCGGCTTGATTTTGGGTTATAGAATGCCGCAACGAGGTCCGCCCGTGCCACTGCGATTACCCGTTCTTCGATGACACTCCACGGTGTCATTAGATCAGATAGTGAAATATACGCATGATCATGCCCAAGGATGGCCCCGGCGACCGCAGAAGACGCTAGTGCCGCCGTTACCCCAGGCACCACGGTAATTAGCTTTGGATCGAAGCCAATGATCTCTGCCCTCTCGAAGGCCAGGCTAGCCATTGCGAATACCCCCGGGTCCCCGGAGCAAACCAGTGCCACTTCGTAGCCGGCGATGGCCGAATCGATAGCAAAGTCCACTCGGTGGGTTTCTTCGCCAATCGGAAACCTTTTGACCTTCTGGTTGGGAGTCAGAAGGTCACTACAGAGGTCAACGTATGGTCCGAAGCCGGTAACCACTTCGGCGTGACTTATGGTATTTGCGGCCTGCAATGTCCTAAGGTCGGGATTGCCCGGGCCAAGGCCAACTACAAACAATCGGCCGGGCTTAGCTGATCGCTGGGCCACGGCCACGGTGACCGCCCGGAACTTTCTCTTTGAAACAATCAAGCCGTCGGGCGATCCAGACGCGAGGATTGCGGCCGCCTCAGCAACGGAGGCGCTTCCAACCGAGTCAAGTACAGTACTACTCGGATTGGGAACCTCTACTCGGGCTAGCTGGGAGCTATCGAAGAAGACGGTTGGGTGGTTTAGGGCGACAATGGCCGGGTGATCTTTTCGAATATCAATCGTTGCGAAGGTGTGGATAGCTTCGTTGGCTAGATTTGACTCGATCATCGTAGCCTCTATTGCCGAGGCGACTTCGTCCGGGGTCGCATCGCTGGAGCACCCGACTCCCACCACGAGTAATTCGGGGATGAGTTGGACCGATCCAACCAGCCTAAGGTGCGCTAAGTCGGGCCTCGTGATTGAAATTAGGATTTCAGGACCGTCGTCCGAAGTGGCTGAATCGGCTAATGCCCCAGGGAGGGGCCAGCCTGTCGAATTTGTGACTTTTGGGACGATCCCGGAGTTCAATTGAGCTTGAAAGTGGGCTATATCGCCGACGGCATGATATCCGGCGAAACTGTTCAGGGTGTAGGTGCCGTTTCGGTCGGATGGATTTGTAATGACTGGCTCGCTCCCAATAGTCGCCGCTATCGTTTTGGCAAGTCTGTTTGCTCCCCGATGGCCACCGAGGAGTGGTATGGCATAGCTGCCATCTTCATCAACACATACCACCGAGGGGTCCGTAGCCTTTGAGCTAATGTGCGGGGCTATTGACCTTACCGCAATCGCCGCCGTAGTTACAAATACAATCTGGTCGAAGCTGGTGAAGACCTCGCCAATTTTCACTTCGGACAAAGGTAGGGTCGTGGGAGATATCCTATTGGCTAAAACTCGCCCCTTTTCCGAAAGATAAAGGCAGATCAACCTGGGTGTCCCAGCGGTGTTCTTATGTGTCATGTTGGTTTACTTCTCTCCAGGAGATAAAGACCGGGTTATCGGAGACTAAACGAAGTGTCCCGTCGACCAGGCTCACAGAATGAGATACTGATACTTGGCATAGATTTCCCAAGAGTGCTCCGGCCCTGTTTGCGTGGTCTAATGAGGCGGAGGCAACGGCGAAGCTGGAATTATGCGGGACTTGTGCCTCGATCTTTTCGAAGTCAGAGAAACCTCCACCGAGGAAGATAGCTTCGGAGTTCGAGATGACTTCAGGAAATTCGCAACTGTCACCTTGGATTAAGTTTCCGCTATAGCCGAACAGATTGAGATTTCTGCGAATGATGTCTAGCCTGTGGGGATTTTTCTCGACGAAGGTGACAATGAGGTCAGGTCTCAAGGCTAGCGCCGATATCCCGACCGTCCCAACTCCAGCACCCAGGTCAACTAGCCGGGCGTGTGGTTCAAGCCTATCGATTTGAAGCTTTGAGAGTATCACCGCCCTGACCTCGGGTTTGGTGAAAGGATTGTCTTGGGTTATAAACGCACTGGAGGAAAAAGCCGAAGGTCGAGTTAGGTGTGAAATCCCCTGAAGGGAGGACGAAGTCGTTGGTCGCCGAGGGATTGTGTCGATGCGATCCGGTTTTCTGATCGCGATGACCACTGCGAAATCCAGATTTTCCCCTGCCAGTTGACCTTCTAATTCCCGGGGGCTGCTCTCGATAGAAAAGGCCTTGGTAGAAAAGGCCTTGGTAGAAAAGGCAAAGTGGCCCTCTTGCTCCGAAAGTATCTCAGAAAAGATGTGGACCTCCCACTCATCAGTTGCCATGGTGGCAATTGTCTGGCCTAAAGCCCGGCCGTCGTAGGTTGGTGAGGAGATAAGGGCGAACTTCATAGCGTTCGGGTTATTTAGTACCCTGGCCAGCTCATCGAGTGAGTCATTTTGATTCCTCCCATGAAATGAGATCACAGTGGCGTCTTCCCAATTGATTCCTAGGCGAGCAAAGGCCCATGCCACAGAGGACGCGTTTGGAAAGACTTCGAATGAGTCTTTTGGAAGCCGCTCTCCTGCTAATCGAACTATTCCGAAAAACCCTGGATCACCTGAAGCTAGAACTACTACTGGCTTAGCCATTGCCGGAATCTGATCAAAAATATCGACCATGGGTGATGGAAATGCGAAGACTTCCTGATTTGGCTCTATTAGCCAAGAAAGCTTGGCAATCTTGCTGCTCGAACCGACTATCGATTTCGCCTGACGGATTTTTTCAAGCATCGCCGGCTGGATCCACTTGCTGTCAGTGGAAGCGAGTCCGACTATGGATACTGCGGCTCCACCCATTTCCTTGGAAGTGTTCATCATTTTAAGCAGTCCAATTTATTTTTCGACCTGTCCCCTTAGAGCGGGTGAGGTCGAAACAGCTTTAGTCGCATCAAAGTCGACCATGGTAACGTCGATGGTGGAAGAACTTGATAGGTTAGCGCTAAGTGTTTGTGCGGCCCACAAGGTGAGAAGTTCCATTGGTGTAAAATCGCCCATCGCCTCGCAGACCTCATAGAAGTGTCTGGCGGTAGTTGTCTCGTGGGCGGATTGGACTATCCGAGGGTCGGCCGACGCTTCCCTAGCTGCGCTTTCTAGCACAGTGGTGTCAAGGTTGGATCGATGAAAATGGGTCATCGTAGTACCTTCAGCAAGCTTGGAGACCTTTCCAACCATCCCAATCCAGTGAAGGGTTGGAATTTGATTCCTGTTGGCTCTTTTTATGGCGACGCCGGTAAAGTCACCAACCTCGACCACCTCCGTGTCGTTCAACCTTGGATAGTTTCGTAGTGCGAATTCACTAGAACGTGAGCCGGTGACAAAGGCGATCTCCTTCGATCCCTGAGCCGATGCTACATCTATCTGTTGGACGACCGACGCCCTGAAAGATGCGGTGGAGAATGGCTTGACAACACCCGTTGTACCTAGAATTGAAATTCCACCCAGGATTCCAAGTCGAGAATTAGTCGTTTTCTTAGCCATCTCTTCCCCTCCGGGTACGACGATGGTGACCTTGACCGCGAGGTCGGTTACCTCTGAGATCGCTTGGCGAATCATCTTTTGTGGCACGGGATTGATTGCCGGCGAGCCGACTTCAAGTCCTAGACCCGGCTTGGTAACCTGGCCGACGCCTGAACCTCCAAGAATGGCTACTTCACCTTGGTGGTCGAGTACTTCAACCGAAGCCGTGATATGGGCGCCGTGAGTACAGTCAGGATCGTCGCCAGCGTCTTTGATGACGTAGCAACGACCAAGATCATCTTGAAATACTTCGAAGGGTACTTTTATGCCTGAGGGGAGGGTAACTTCTACGGCCGTCGGGGCCACACCGGTGAGCTGCCTTATTAGATCGGCTTTCGCTGCGGCGGCGGCACAAGTTCCGGTCGTCCAGCCGCTCCTTAGCTTGCCGGCCGGTTTTGGGCCGAGACCCTCTTCGTCCGGGGGAGAAATTGGACCCATCAATCTGCCACCCTCTTGCTCCTTCCGGTCGGCCGTCCGGCGGTATCACCCTGCTTTGAGCGCTTTCTATATCGATGGGCGAAAGTCGGATTGTATAGGTGACTCCGCTTTTCACCTTGACCCGCCAGCGCCTCACCCACGAGCACGAGGAGAGTTCTAGTTGCGCCGACCGTTTTCATGGTCTTGCTCAGCTCTCCTAACGTGGTCTCGACGATCTGTTGGTCTGGCCAACTCACCCTTACAACTACATAGGCGGGTGTGTTTGGGTTATAGACCGAATCCGGACCCAAGAGCTCCGCCTGGAGTTTCTCCGGCATTGCACCAGATAGGAATATGGCCAGAGTGCCCCCTACCTTCGAATAGTTTTCAACCGTTTCACCTGGAGGTATGGAGGCACTGGTTTTGCCTTCGATCCGGGTGAAGACGACGCTTTGCGCCTTACCCGGGACCGTGAACTCCCTAGCTATCACCGCAGAAGCCGCCGATGCGGAGGTCACGCCAGGAATAACTTCGAATTCGATTCTGTTTTTTTCTAGAAAATCTATCTGTTCGGCGATGGCACCATAGATCGACGGATCTCCTGAGTGGAGACGTACGATGTCAGCTTCTGAACGAGTTGCATAAATTTCAAGGACATCTTCGAGTGTCATGCCTGAGGAGTCAAAGAGCTCAACATCCTCGCTGCAATGTACGAGGAGCTCTTGTGGGATAAGTGACGAGGCCCAAATTACAATATCAGCGTCGGCAAGCCGCTTCTGGCCACGCAAAGTTATCAGGTCTATAGCCCCAGGCCCCGCACCAACAAAACTGATCACATCAAACTCCTAGAGGGGTATACATCACTTACCGAGTTTCAATCGTAGGTGATAAAAATTAATATGTTTCCATTAGCTAACGCCGGGTCTCCAAGCATGCCTAGTGCGCCAGCTCTTATCGCCGGGACAGCCCTTTTCGGCTAAGAAGTCGAAACTAGTGCCGTTTTGGAGGAAAAATGACGGTAGAGAGGTAACCGACGGGTCCGTCACCTACGCTCTGCAGGGTGGTAACTTCTGACTCCTCGAGGCCTATCTTCACACCGATCCAACCCTCGGCAAGTCGACCTGTTTTTTTGGCCAGCTCGACAATCGCCGACAGGTTGCTGCCGCCTTTGTAGATTACCACCGCTGACGAGTCATCCATCAGTGCCTCCTCGATCTTAGAATCCACCTGCAAGCCGACGAGCAGCCTCAGTGATTCTTCTTCGTCGAGAAGGGTCATCCCTGTCCTACTTACTAGGTCCTGAAATGCCATGATCCCCGGTATCGACGATATCTCCACCCCTGGATCGATTGACGATACCGAGTTGGCTATGAGGTTGAACGTAGAGAAGACATTTGGGTCACCAAGGGTGAGAAAGGCGGCTTTTCCCCCTGGCTGAAGCAGATTGACAATTTCCCTGGCGGCAATCAAGGCGGCTGATTTCCTAAGTTCGATGCCGCTCTTACCCTTGGTCATATCGAACAAGATTCTACGTATGGGGATGTTCCCGATGGCCTTTTTGACAATTTCTTCCGCCCTGCCAGGTTCGTCCTTGTACGAAGTGGGCGCAAGTACTAGGTCCGCCGTCCTGATCGTCTCGGCGGCGGCCAGAGTAAGTAGTTTGGGATCTCCGGGTCCAACGCCTACCCCACAGAGATACTTTTTGCCCTTATGTTCCATATCTTGTTCCACATCTCGTATTCTCGGCGGGAATCGAAGCACTACTAAATGTCGGCCTTCCCGCATTTCTTTACCGACCGACAATAGTAAGCGGCTAGTTGAGCAACGGTCGAAGAAATCCAACTACTCCACTGGATTGAGACTCTATATCATCGCTTCGTTTACCTGACGATCGCCAGTATCTGCTAGCTCTGCTATTTTGCCTTATGGAAGCGGAACGCCCTGGATAAAAAGCGATCAGCGGAGGATGGATCGTATCCCAGATGAAAATGGAGATAGGAAGAGACCAGGTTGGCCTCGGCGATACCGGATGTGGTTTTGCCGCTTCGACCGAGGCACTCAAAGTCTTCGCCGTCGTCTGACATTTTTGAGTAGTGATATTCGTGAGCACGGAATATTGCGCCCTTGTCGAAGAGGGGATTTGACTTTTGTGCCGACACGAACCGGTATCCGAGGGTCACTCGTTTTCCCATCGTCGAATGGCCTCGATGGACAGAGGCCGTTTTTATCTTCTCTATAGACGCCCCTAGTACCATATGGCCGGCGCACTCTGCCCAGATCGGCCCCCCTCGGAGGTGGAAAGAGGCTATTTGCGACAACAGTTTCTGATTCTGGACGATCTCGGCCAAATAGACCTCGGGGTAACCTCCTCCGATTATCAGGGCGTCAGTCTCCGCCGGTAGGGTCTCCTCTGTCGTCGGGTCGAAGCCGACCAGTTGGGCGCCGGCCTCTTCGAGCAGGTCAAAGTTCTCCTGGTAGAAAAAGGTGAAGGCTTTGCCCGTAGCAAAAGCGATGGTCGGACGGGTTCGGTTTACTTTGACCTCTTTGGTTTCGGTCGAGACGTAAAGCGGTATTCGGCGAGCCAGCTTTAGCAGTTTTTCGACATCCAGGTGCGCCTGGACTGCGCCTCGAATCGATTCCAGCTTTTTGGTGGCGTAGGACAAGTCTTCAGATGCGGGGACTAGGCCTAAGTGTCGGGAGTCTACTTCCGCTGAAGACTCTTTTGGGATGGCCCCAAGCAGCGGTATTCCGCTGGCGGTAAGTGCCCTCGCTATTTGGGCGACATGTTCGCCGCTTGCTACACGATTTAAGATAACTCCGGCGATTAGCAGGGATGGATTTGTGTTTTTGATACCGATGACGCTTGCGACGAGAGATTCGGTTGTACCTTTTGAGTCGAGCACCAGGACGATTGGTGCTCCCAGAATCATTGCCACCTCGGCGGTGGAGCCGGTGGCGAAGCGCCAATTTCCAGGCTGTGGCTCAGGATTTAGGCTGTCGCTAGTCGTATCGAGCGTCGTACCGTCAAAGATTCCCATTACGCCTTCGATAATCAGGTAGTCGGCTCCCATTGCAGCGCGCCTGATGCTGGCTATCGCTCCACTTCTGCCGGTCAAGAAGGTGTCGATGTTGTAAGAGGGACGGCCGGTCGCAATCCTGTGAAAGGTCGGATCGATGTAATCGGGACCGACCTTAGCGGAGGCGATAGAGATACCCCGTTTGCGCACCGCCGCCATTATCCCAGACGATATGGTCGTTTTACCAGCTCCCGAATTTAGGGCCGAAATGATAATGGCTCTGGTCAACGTATGGGTTTCCTTGAACTGTGGTTTTCATCGGCCGTGACAATTGGCCGCTCAGTTGGTGTGAGCGTCGCGATGGCGAGTGAAATGGATTGGAGAGGGCAAACTTTATCTGTAGTTTCAAAGGCGCCATCTGATTCGGATGGTCTGGTCAAGTTGTTAAGTCCGATTCGGCCGTTGGGTATGTTTCGCCAAGTTGAGCTTGGATTGAAATAGCACAAGCACCCTTTAGGTTTCGCAGGATTAGTATTCAATTCCTTTTTTGGCCGTGATGCCTTGATCGTAAGCGTGTTTGATCTTGCGCATCTCGGTTACCGTGTCAGCTAGGTCGACGATCTCCTGTGGACAATCTCTGCCCGTGATGATCACATTGGTCTTCGGCGATCGTGACCGAAGTCCATCTAGGACGACCTCTATAGGTACCCAACCGTATTTGACGGCGTAGGTCAGTTCATCGAAAATAAGCATGTCATAGTCGCCGCTTCTTAGCATCTGATCGGCGACTTGCCAAGCATGTCTCCCTTTGGCTGCGGTCTCATCAAGGTCGGTGGATTCCCAGGTGAAGCCGTCACCGAGGGTGTGCCATTCGATATCCAAGTGGTCGGCCAATTTTTTTTCGCCGACTTTCCATTTTCCGCTTTTGATGAATTGGACTACTCCGACCCTCCACCCCCTAGCCCATCCCCGGGCCATAACGCCAAATGCCGCTGAAGACTTTCCCTTGCCGTAACCAGTGTTCACTAAAATGATCGAATCTGCCCGTGTCATATTAATCAGGGTAGTATGAAATCAGACGACGGGGAACTCGGTGTAAATCCGAGACTGGTCCGCAACTGTAAGTAGGGAGTTTAACCCATTTTTGCCACGGTCTCGCAGGACCGGAAGGCAGGGTGAGGCGTTGATCTATGAGTCAGGAGACCCGGGTCTATGACTGCGAATTAGAGGAGATGCGTGAGATCCGTCGGAGGTACCCTTGTCCTGGGTGGGACTAGGTCGGGGAAGTCAAGTTTTGCAGAATCGCTTCTGACCGGACTCGGTAAGCCAGAGTACCTCGCCACCTTGAGCTTTGACCCTACGGATGGTGATGCTTTGGCGAGGATAGCCCTGCACCGGGAGCGTCGCGCAGAGAAGTTCGAGACTAAAGAACTTTCTGTGCCAGCGGAATTGCTCTGCCATATCAAGGGCACTACCAAGCCCTTTTTACTGGATTCGATTGGTACCTTCATCTCGTCTTCACTCAGTGGGAACGTCGATTTGGATTCCGAATTAGTCGAGGAACTATCCCACAAAGTGCAGAAGTTCGTCGTTGTTTCGGAAGAGGTTGGCCTGAGTGTTCACCCAGAATCCAAGATCGGTCGTGTTTTTGTCGACCGAATGGGCGCCATAAACCAAAAATTGGCCCTTGCTCTGGATTGTGTCTATTTTGTGCATGCTGGAATACCCGTCTTACTGAGGGGTAGCGATGGCTGAACAACTTGATGCACTACTTTCGTCGGTCGGCTTTCTGAGCTCATTTCCCACAAAAGCATCTCCGTCTAAGCGAACTCCGCGCTACTTCGGCGTTGCGGGAATGCTGCTAGGGCTGCTCCTGGGATTGATATGGCGAATCGCCTCGGCTCTATTTTCGCCAACCGTGGCCGCGGTATTCGTAGTTTGCGCGGATGTATTGCTCACCTATGGTCTGCATTATGACGCTATTGCCGATTGTGGCGACGGCCTTTTCGCACATATGAAAACCGAGCGGCGGCTAGAAGTTATGAGACAGCCAACCATCGGAAGCTTTGGGGCGATCGCCATTCTGCTAGTTGTCCTTCTGAGGGTGACGTCCTTGGCCGAAATGAGACCCAGTACTCTCCTCTTGGTCGGATTATTGGGCATATCTCGGTCCTTAATGGCACTAGGGATCGGGAGGGGAAATTACGCACGTCCCAACGGCGGAATGGCGAGTATCTTTCTCGGGTCCATGTCGGAGGGAGCCGACTTTTTAGTAGTTCTTCCGGTTCTGGTAGTCTGTGTCGCTTTAGTCGTGTTTGGCGTTGGGTTTTTAGCCGGCGTGGTCGCGATCCTGGTGGCTTTCGGGGTTACGGCCTACTTTTACCGAAGAGGCGTTTTACTCCTAGGTGGCTACACCGGAGATTTGTTGGGAGGCTCTGGAATCCTCTTCGAAACCGTCGCCCTTCTTGTGCTGAGTGCCAAGGCCCTGAGATGAGTCTGACGCGATTTGGGATGAATTTGAGATGATGCTGCGGTGACTAATATGAGAAAGTACCGGCGAGGAGAGAAGGCTTCGAACCAAGTTCTTGGGGCGGCTACCGGCCTTTTGCTCGACCGAGTCTTCGGTGAGCCGTCAAGCCGCTACCATCCGGTGGCCCTTTTCGGTCGACTCGCCGGGGGTATCGAGCCGCTTTTCTGGGCAGATACAAGGCGGTCCGGAGGGTATTTATGGACGTCACTCTTGATACCAGTTTGGATTCTGGGTGAACTCCTCGAAGGTTCCTTCATCGCTACCGCTGTTTCCAGTTACCTGGCAATTGCCGAAAAGTCCCTCTTTGAAGCGGCGGCTTCCGTTCAAAGCGCATTGACACTTCCAGATCTTGACTTTGCGCGAAGCGAGCTGCTGTCGCTGGTTGGAAGGGACAGGTCTGAACTTGACGCGGGCGATATAGCCCGGGCGACCGTCGAGTCGGTAGCCGAAAATAGTGTCGATGCGGTGGTGGGCGTACTGTTTTGGGGGTCGCTCCTCGGGGCAAAGGGAGCGTTGGGATATCGGAGTATCAATACCCTGGATTCGATGTTTGGGAATTTTTCGTATCGATATTCGAATTTTGGATGGACTTCGGCAAAGTTGGACGATGTAGCAAACTTCATCCCCGCTCGCTTGACTACCTTAGTGATCTCTTTGCTATCTCGAGCCGACCTTGGGACCCTTAGGAGGACGTTTAGGCAGGCTAGGCCTCATCCTTCGCCCAATGCTGGACTCGTTGAGGCGGCATACGCCGAAGCATTAGGTATTGAACTCGGCGGTGAACTGAGCTACCGGGGAGTAGGTGAGTTTCGCCCACGGGTCGGAAAACTGGGCAAAGACGTCGTCTCGGAGGACATCGGGCAAGCGGTTTCGTTGGCTCGAAAAGTCGATTCAGTTTTCGTCACCGCGCTGCTTTTATTGGGCGTCTCCCTAAAGTGTTTTGTCCATTTCAAAGGGCTAAGGGAAGAGGGTTAATGCGCCCAAAAATGATCGTTGGAACCTCCTCTGATGCTGGAAAGTCGACCCTGGTCTCGGCGATATGTCGGGTACTTTCGGACAGAGGAGTCTCAGTTGCCCCTTTCAAGGCTCAGAACATGGCACTCAATTCGGCGGTCACGGAGGATGGCTATGAGATAGGTAGAGCTCAAGCAGGGCAGGCCTTCGCCGCCAGAACTACAGCAACTTACAATATGAACCCCATTCTGCTTAAGCCGGAGTCAGAACAGAGGTCGCAGTTGGTGCTTAGGGGGGAGGTGGTCGGCTCCTTTAGTGCCAAGGAGTATCAAGAACTCAAGCCTAAACTCTTTGGCGAAGTACTTTCAAGCTTTCGCGAACTAGCTAAGTCCTACGACTTGGTGGTGCTAGAAGGCGCTGGATCCCCGGCAGAGATTAACCTTCTCAAAGACGAACTAGTTAACTTGAAGCTAGCGCGAGAGGTGGGGGCTAGGGCCCTACTTGTGGCCGACATCGACAGGGGAGGGATGTTCGCCCATATCTTCGGGACCATAAAAATACTCCCCGATGATTTGGCTGCTTTGATCGACGGCTACATGATCAACAAGTTTCGCGGCGATCCATCCCTTCTTGAGTCAGGCATCGACCAGCTATCTGCACTAATTAACGCAAAGCACTTTGGTCTGCTCCGTTACTTCGGCGGCTCCAGGTTCGATTCAGAAGATTCCCTTTCCATTCCCTTTGGAAAGAGTTCGAACTCCGGAGCGCCCCTCAAGGTCGGCATTATTGCCTTTCCCCACCTTTCTAACTACACGGACTTTGATCCGCTTTTGACCGAGCCATTTGTCGAAGTCGCCTATCTCACAAAAAAGGACGACATCCACGGGTGTGATCTGGTAGTCCTGCCAGGTTCAAAGTCCACTATTGACGATCTTGCCTGGTTGAGGGCTAATTTTGACGCCTCTATTCGGAATTACGTCGACGGTGGAGGTTGCCTGCTAGGGATATGCGGAGGATACCAGATGCTGGGCCACGTGATAGAGGATGGAATCGAGTCTGAGGTCAAAACCGCTTCTGGCCTTGGACTTCTGGACATTTCTACAAAGTTTGAGCGGCGAAAACTGACGCTTACCAGATCTGGACGATTGATGGATAGTGACGTCGCTATCGATGGATATCAGATTCACAATGGAAGGGTCATGTATATGGGCGAGGTCGAAGGACTCTTTAGCCTCGATGAGTCTCCGGTGAGGCATCGTTTTGGCGAGAGTGACGGCTCTAGGGGGTCAGAGGGTGCGATACGAGCCAATGTTTTGGGCACCACGCTGCACGGTGTTTTAGAGTCGGATGGTTTTCGAAGGTGGCTATTAAGACACGTCGCATCGAATACTAACAAGGATTACTCGCCGGGACCATCCTACTTGGATCTGAAGGAGGAGTACTACAACGGGCTCGCTAAGTGGCTCGTCGCAGCCACCATGGACACCGAGATGCTCGATTGGCTCAGGAGTTAGAGATGACAATCTGCAGCTGGGAAAGACGATATTGGTCGAAAAGAGAATTTGCCCGAATGATCCCTCCTGATGGGTCACTACCACTTTGAGCTGAAGTTTTCCACCGATGGGGTATTCAATTTCAAAGATGAGATTTATTCAAGATTTATTCAAGAGTTCGACTAGATAGGTAAATTTGGATTTGGACAGGATCTACTACTTCACGAACGCCGATACCGAAGTAATTACCATGCGCAGCGTCTGGGAAGGACTTCCCGGAGACTTCCCGGAGCTAATCGTCAAGAAGACCACTGATTATGCTTCGCTAGCCACCGAGGAGACCTCATCCGATTCTCGGACGGTAGTTATTGCTCGACTTTTGGGTGGGCAAGACACACAGTCTCTCGCCCAAGACATTTCTTCTTGGGCAAAGGGCATCGGAGGAGTATTTATAGCTTTTCCCGGGGAGGCAACTTTTGACGAGGATCTCGCGTTTATGTCGGAGATACCCGGGGGTTCATATAAATATGCCCTTGAGTACCTGATCAACGGGGGCCTTGAGAACTTCTCGAGTTTCCTACTCTTTCTGGCAGATACCCTCCTCGGATACGGATTTGGCTTTGAAGAACCAAAAGTCGTGCCAAATAGTGGCCTGTACTTGTCGCAAAAGAGCCATGATCCGCTCGCTCCCAAGGCGGTGGTTGTCTTTTATCGGGCGCACCTTATATCCTCCAACACTCGATTTATTCGCGATCTAGTTGACAAGATGGTCCTTTTGGGGATGAGCGTAGACGCTTACTTCTGCTACTCACTTCGATCAGCCGGCAACGAAGAGGGCTTGACACCCGCTAAAGAGATTCAGAGGCTCAACCCAGATGTCGTCGTTACGACGGTCCTCGCATCAGGGAGTTTTGATGATGACGAGCTCAGTTGGGATGCGGGAGAGATGTCGAAAATAGGAGTTCCAATTTTGCAAGCGTTGGTATCTACGAACTCCCAGTCGAGCTGGGCCGAATCCGATTTTGGACTTGGACCGATGGATGTGGCCATGAACGTCGCTATCCCCGAGTTTGACGGCCGGATCATCTCAGTACCATTCAGCTTTAAGGAAGTTGTCGATGATGACCAGCACTTTGGCACTTCGATTTCGGCCTATCGAACCTCCGAGGCCGGGACATTTTCTGTGGCGGGACTGGCGAATAGGCTCGCCCGTTTGCGCCAGAAGTCCAACCAGTCTAAAAGGGTTGCCATCGTCCTTAGCGCTTATCCGACTAGGCGGTCGAGACTAGGAAACGCCGTCGGACTTGATACCCCTCAGAGTGCGGTCAATCTTCTCGCCGAGCTTCGGCGAGCCGGATACCATACGGGGGAATTTCCCACAGATCCGGTCTTACTCATGGAACTTCTCGGAGAGCTTGTAGATTACGACTCGACCGAGGTACTCCCACGTGGTAGGTACGAGGTGACCTGGCCGACTGAGAAGTACCTGGAGGAGTTCTCGAAGTTCTCGGCGAAAGTTAAGGGAGAGTTAATTGAGACCTGGGGAGATGCGCCGGGTGACGCATTCGTTGCGCATGGAAAGTTCCATTTTCCTGCATTGAGGTTTGGAAACGTTATCGTAGCTATCCAACCCTCTCGTGGATTTGGAGAGAATCCCATAGCGATTTATCATTCAGCCGAATTAGCTCCGATGCACCATTACATCGCCTTCTACCGTTACCTTGACCTTGAGTTCCAGGCGGATGCAATCATACACCTCGGCAAGCATGGTACTTTGGAGTGGCTTCCGGGCAAGAGTGTTGGGCTCTCCTCCGACTGCTATCCACAGCTTGCATTGGGTGATGTTCCCTTTATCTACCCCTTCGTAGTGAATGATCCTGGGGAGGGTACCCAAGCGAAGCGACGGAGCCATGCGACCATCATTGACCATATGATTCCACCGTTGACTAGGGCAGGAAGCTATGGTTCGACTACGCAACTAGAAGACCTGCTGGATGAGCATCAAAAACTTACCGCCCTGGATCCTTCGAAACTTCCCAGGATCAGGGAACAGATTTGGCGACTCCTCGAGGAGTGCAAGATCGACCAGGACCTCAATTTGAACCTACCGAACGGAGGTTTCATAGATCCAGACTTTGATTCGATGGTATCACATATCGACGGCTACCTTTGCGAACTTAAAGACGCCGTCATCCGTGGTGGCCTTCACGTCTTGGGGAAACCACCCGAGGGTGACCTGCTTATTGATACAGTAAGCGCAATTACTCGGGTATCGCAAGGAAATGTGGCGTCACTTCGGTCATTGTTGGCTAAAAGTATCGGAATTGATCCAGGTTCTTCGAGCCTACGGGATTCGGATTTACTAGACCAAGCTACTCAGGGCCTGCTAAGGGAACTGGCTGAACGGGACTGGTCGATAGATGTACCAGAGGAATTTAGTGGGGGTGAGCTAGGCGAAGTTATCAGATGGATCTCTGGTTCACTTGTTCCCAGGATAAGGCTGACAACGAATGAGATCGATTCAATAATTCACGCATTGTCGGGCGGGTTTGTCGAGCCGGGACCATCGGGGGCTCCTAGCAGAGGTATGGCTCACGTCCTCCCGACGGGTAGGAATTTCTATTCGATTGATCCGAGGGCCATTCCTTCACGTCTCTCCTATGAAGTCGGGAGAAGACTGGCCGAATCTCTAGTCGAGAGGTTCGTTGAGGACAAAGGTAGGTATCCAAAATCGGTCGGAGTGGTCATTTGGGGTACAGCGGCCATGCGGACGGGTGGAGATGACATCTCCCAAGTACTGGCGCTCTTAGGGGTTCGCCCCATATGGGATCAAGATTCCTCGAGGGTTACCGGACTTGAGGTCCTGCCACTCGAAGAGCTAGGCCGACCTAGGGTAGATGTTACCTGTCGGATATCGGGTTTTTTTCGTGATGCCTTTCCGCAGTCGATCAAACTGCTCGACGAAGCGTTCGAGATGGTGGCGCAGCTAGATGAAAGTGTCGAAGCCAATCCGCTAGTTGGTGGTATTTCAACTCCGAGGATATTTGGACCTCCTCCACGCGCCTATGGCTCTGGGCTGCTCCCGCTATTGATTTCCAAGGATTGGAGGGGAGATGAGGATCTTACCGAGGTATACCTGAATTGGAGCGGGTTCAGCTATACCAGGTCCGGTTTCGGCCTTCCCGCCAAAGACGCCCTGTCTGCGAGACTGAGGGTTACCGAAGTAGCGTCGAAGAATCAGGACAACCGTGAACATGATATTTTCGACTCAGACGACTACATGCAAGACCACGGTGGGATGATCGCTGCCATACGGACCCTGTCAGAAAAGGACCCGCTGGCATATTTTGGAGATTCATCAAGTGTTGAAAATCCAAGAGTTCGCAGTCTCGAGGAGGAGGCTGCGAGAGTCTTTAGGTCGAGGGTTGTGAATCCAAAGTGGATTTCTGCCATGATGCGCCATGGATATAAAGGTGGATTCGAAATGGCCGCCACTGCCGATTATCTCTTCGGATACCAAGCCACGGCGAGGGTGGTCAAAGACTGGATGTTCGATGCATTGACACAAAGCTATGTAGCCGATGAGCAGGTATCGGAGTTCTTTAGACTGAATAATCCCGACGCTTTGGCATCGATTTGCGAACGATTAATCGAGGCGAATACGCGTGGCCTTTGGCGAGCAGCTGAAGTCGACCTCCAGCTCTTGCGTAGAAAACTAATGGAGGTGGAAGGTTGGAAAGAGTAGATAGGGCGATTCGCTATCCATTTGTAGCGGTGGTGGGTCAAAGCAGACTAAAGCTTGCGCTGCTACTTTTGGCGATAGACCCTCGAATTGGCGGTCTACTGGTAATTGGGGAGAAAGGATCGGCGAAGTCTACCCTTGCAAGAGGAGTGGCGGATCTACTTGAAGATGGAGCTCCTTTTGTCGAACTGCCTGTTGGAGCCACAGAAGATCGTGTTATCGGGACGCTGGACCTCTCCGGCGTGATCAACAATCGGAGTGAAGTTTTCAAGCCGGGGCTCTTAGTGCAAGCTAATTCGGGGGTTTTGTACGTAGACGAGGTCAACCTCTTACAGGATCACATCGTCGACGTGATGCTGGATGCTGCGGCCTCAGGAACGGTGAGGATAGAGCGAGAAGGCTTTTCTATCGTCAGGGATGCCAGATTTGTTCTATGTGGCTCGATGAACCCCGAAGAGGGGGAGTTGCGCCCACAACTTCTAGATCGTTTTGGATTTGCCGTCAATGTGGATGCGCTCAGCAGCGTGGAGGAGCGGGCGGAGGCGGTGACCAGAAGGGTCGAATATGAGGCCGATCCCGAGTTGTTTATAGTTAATTTCAAAGCTGAAACCGATAAGCTGCGGGAGAAGGTCGTAACTGCTAGAGGGTTGCTGAACGGCGAGGACAGGTCCCGGAAGGCTCTTTTGAAGTTGGCTAAGTTTGCCGCTCAGGTCTCTATCGCCCACGGCGCAGAGGGTTTGCGGTCCGACTTGGCCCTTGTTCGAGGGGCGGTGGCCTACGCTGCTCTATGTGGCAGGAGTGAAGCTACTGAGGAAGATTTGATCGAAATATCCAGCCTTGCGCTGCTGCATCGATCTCGACATAACGGCGAGTATCAACCTCAAAGTCATGGTAGTTCGCACCAATTCGAAATCCAAAAGAGTGACCAACAGAGTCATGGAGGATCCTCTGCAGAGCGGGGTACTTCCCAGAATTCCCAAGAGGTTTTAGAAGACCCTGCGAGGGTTCCTAGCGAGGCGAGTGGCGGGATTTCTGCCGGCCAACCCCCGGGTATCGAAGGTGGTACGCCTATGGACGACGCACTAGGTTCGGACTCCCAGGGAGAAATGAGCGGATCCGGCTCTGAAACTGACCAAGGAGAAGGCGGAAAGTCCGGCGACATCAGGAATCCTTCAGCGGGGGAGTCTGGATCAGCCAAAGGAGATTCCCGAGGTGTACTCCCAGAAACATTTCCACCGCCGGGTCGGGTTTTGGTGGCTGGATCAAAGAACAGACCTACTCAATTTTCCCCCGGTTTCGACGCTGAAAGAAAGGATGGATCTCCTCTCGCTGTACGGGAAACGGTTACTAACAGTTTGCGTCGTCTGGCGGATGATGGTCAGCTAACCGCTGGGACCGGGATAAACCTCGCCAGCACCGACTTGGTCTTCAAAAGGTTGCTTTTGCTCGAAGAGAGGTGCGTTGTCTTTGTGGTGGACACTTCTGGATCGATGGGTTCAATAAAGCGCGTCGAAGCAGCGAAGCTAACGATAGAGAAGCTGCTCGGAGATGCCTATCTAAAGCGTCATAGCGTAGCGATGATAACCTTCCAGGGGGCGAGCGCTGAAACGATTTTAATGCCGACTCGAAGTATCGAAGTGGCGAACTCTCGCCTAGGTCAAATCAAGAGGGGTGGCAAGACGCCGTTGCACCTTGGTTTACGTAAAGCAACAGAGCTTTCAAAAAGGTTGCGTGCCAAAGGGACCGAGCCATTTGTGGTAGTTATGACGGACGGCATGGTCTCCACGTCGCAGGCTGGCATTGACCCAGTTGTAACCACACTTGAGGCTTCGAGAGAGATTGGCGAGGCAAGGATCGAAGGTATCATCGTGGATTTTGACCTAAGTGATCCAAAGGTGGGGATTGCGGCTGAAGTTGCCAATGCAGCGAAACTGTCATATGTCGCCGCTTGATCAAGTGGTCCGTAGCCGACCAGCTGAATGTGGAGCGTGATTCGCAGCGGTTCTTTGGGGCGACTGACAACAGGTAGCCTTTTTTTCGCCTGGTATTGGGCCAGAGTTGGGAGGCGAGATGTGCGAGTACTAATGGAAGGTCCAAATCTTTGAGGTCACAGATTTCAGTGATAAAACAAAATTAAAAGGACATATTGTCACTGACGCATGCCTCTAGCGTGGCGAGGTGACGGCCATTTAATTGCTGGCTGCGCATGGGTTCGTGTTTGACCAGGTTCACTCCTCGCTGACCTCCAGATACGATACCAATTAGCCGATACTTTTCGGTGCCTGTGAGATTATGCGGTGCATTCACTGGAAGGTAGGGCGATGGTGGCAAGTCTGTTTTTTCCTGGCGATAAGCCGCCAGCGACTATTCACGGGTTGCACAAAGCTGGTTCAATTGTGAGGATTGCTCCAGGCATCTATACTGATAATGTTTTGGATCCAGCTGCGGTAGTGGGGCAGGAGTGGCAGGTGATACTCGGACATATGCTGCCCAATTCCGTGGTGACAGATAGATCCGTGCTCTGTGGTGGTCCTCACAATGGTCTTCTTTTTCTTGCAAGACCTTCCAAGGCGCGACAGATTGTGCTCCCCGGGTTAGTCGTTTCAGTGCGGCAAGGCCGTGGACCAATCGAGGGTGATATTGCGCTGCCTGGTGGTCTGTTTCAAGCCTCCCCGCTTCGGGCCGTTTTGGAGAACCTCCTTCCTAGCCGAGCTGTCCGGGGGAAACCGGCGAGAACCCTTTCCGACTTTGAATTGTCAAACTTCATCCGAGGGAAATTTGCCGGCTGTGATGGGAATCGGCTTGCTGAGTTGATGGGAGGAGTCCCTCGACTTGTTGAACTCCTTGGTCTCAATGATGATCTGATTCCGAGAGCCGAGTTAATGCTTAAGCGGATCCTGGTTGCTGATTTAGATAATGCTGGCCAAGGGGTGTCACTTGATGGATCGGTCGGCAAGAGTAAGCCGATTGAACTCGAGGGTCCACAGGGAGGGGCGGGAGGAATTTCGGAATCCCGCCCCGACCTTGCAAGCGAGTTATTGGACCTATTGCATTTAGTTTCAGAGGGGATCGGTAGAGTCCAACCAGGTGCTTTTATGGTTGATGAGTCCGAGGCAAAGTGGACCTATAGACCATTCGTAGAGGCTTTTTATATGTCAGGGATTCTAGACGGAATGACCGACAATGGCCCGCTTTTGAAAAAGGCACTACGTTCTGTGATGTTGGCGGAGAGGGGTCAAGATGATTCGTATTTCATGAGGCATTATTCTCTAGTGTCGGGCCGCACAGACGTGACGAGAGATGTCAACACGTCTGAGAAATTTATATCAATACTAAAGGGTCTACATTCAAAATTCCTTGGGGGATCAGTTGAGGTGTCTGCAGGATTATTTAAGGATCAGAGTGGCGCTCCGTCAGCCACTGCGCTAGGAAGTGGTCCTTCAGTTAGCGACCTTTTGTCGATAGGATTTGAATCAATAGTAGGGTTGGAATCCAACTTAGGATTTGCGATTGGCCTCTATGTGTTGATCTCTTTTATCAGGCCTTTTGAATTTGCAAATGAGCAGATTGCAAGTATTGTATTAAACTCGGTACTCAGTAGCGTCGGCGAGTGCAGGATTATCTTTCCGGTCGTAGATGGCAACAGTGAATTCTCCAGGTTGCTCACAGATCGAGACTCAATTGATTCTGGCATTTTGATAAATCGGTTTATAGCTCGGCAGGAATCAACAGGTAAATCGGACTATCAAGACCTCGGGCTAGTTCTGAAGGACATTAGAGTTGATATTTCTGAATTAGAGATAAATCCATAGGGGAAGTTCACCATGCCGCCGGAGAGTTCCACCGTCCGGCAGGCTAAGAATTCCTAGTATCCTGATTTAAAATGGCATAAAGTAGTTCGTGCTCGCATCGTAAAGTCTCTAAATGCTGAGCGCTAATGAGTTTAATAATGCGCTAGGATATTTAGCTATCGTTTGAAGTTTGCTGGTAATCACTTATAGTTGCCGCTGCGGAACATTGTTTGCGGGAGTCATGATTTTGCTATCCGACCCGAGATTTATTGTGAGTCGCAGACCAATTGGAGTCGCCCGATTTTGTGTGATGGTATTTAGCCGACGAGAGCACTTATTTGCAGATTGCATAACTTCGCACATAGTTACTCGTTATCACGAGTTGAAACCCAATCCCCTCACCAAGTGGCGAGATAACGCTGTACAATCGCCTCTCAGTCCGAACCAATTGCTCGCGCTCACATCTTATGAAGCACCAAAGCTCCCTGAACTATCGCCGCTTGGACAAAAAAGAGAGTCTAAGGCGTATCACAAATTGAGTTCCATGTCCTGGTCGTTTCTCCCTCTTTGAGGTTGAACACATTAGGCTGCGCTGCCGAAAAGTCAATGTGTCCCTTGTGGTGATCGAGTGAGAATCAGGCCTAAGACGGAATGTTGTAAACGGAACCTTGCAAGTGGCGCATGTAGATGAGCTGACTCCTACCACCCAGATGAAACGGTGAACAGCTGATGGGGCAGTGGGCGGGGAGTGATCCTAGGAAGTTTAATTTACGGCTGGCGGTCACTTTATATGCTGGTTCTCTGAGTAAGTGATCGCATTCATTAAGTGGGTGAGTACAGGCGATTTGTCTCCCGCAAGGTGTCCTGCGGAGTGGAGTTGCTCGAATCGACCAGAAAAGAAGTGGCGGTATTGCTTGAAATAATGACACGACTGGAGTAAGAATAATCTGGTGTCGGGGTTTGGCCCCCTGTCGGAAGTCTTTGGTTGTGCAATGGAGTTCGGTGGTGAAAAGGCATAGAGGTGCTGTGATTGGGGGATTCGGCCCGGTGGTGACACGAGGGCTGCTGGTATTTTGTACTTCTTTCGCCCTACTGGCCGGTATTGGAAGTACAAGTTTACCTTCGGGCCAACTTCTCGGTTCGAGGACTTCGTACGTGAAAGTGACCAGAGGAAGCGAGCCGGGTCAGATCGTAGTCAATATGGGTGGGGGTGGAGAAACGGTCAAGGGTGGAAAGTCAAATTCCAGCTCGTCCAGGAGTGTAAGTTTAGGATCGCCGGGAGGGGCTTGGACGGGCGGTGCTGTCCAGTCGACGCCAGTAAATCCCTGCGTACTTGATACGGCTGCACAGAAAGATCCATTTGGGTCAGATCTCCTCGGACTCGCCGCTGCTGAGGTGGTTAGCAGGTACTTGAGCAATGTTGTTGGAATCTGCAAGTCTGGAAGGGGGCGGAAGGCGAACCTCCCTACCCCTTCCGAAGTTGCAGACAGTGAGTGGTCGACACAGCTAATCAAGCAGTTGCCGATTCCATTACCGACAATCCCCCCTGGGTATGGAGTTGTCGGCATAACCTCTTATTTGCTGACCGGTGATGTTACACACTGCTCCCTATCGAGTTCGACCCCCCTCGGCGAACTGACAATATCTGCGAAGTCGAGCTTTGAAGTGTCATTCGATGGCGGCGATCAGTACTCTGGGCCATTCGAAACTAGCGGCGCACCTTGGCCGATAGGAGGAATAGATCACATGTGGCTTAACCCGGGGACGCACTCGGTGGTAGTACTTCAAAATTGGACTGGAAACTGGTTTTTGGATGGTCAATCGGGTGAGTTGCCTACACTCCAAACAAGAGGTGATATCGCTAACTATCTAGTTTTGGGACTAGTAGCGCTTAGGACTTCTTGAAAGCTGGATTCAGCCAAGGAGAGTTTCCGCCTTACCCTCGACTCAGTCTCTGCCAACTTAGCCGAAGTTGGTCCATCGAGTCAAAATCACGCACCTATGGCATGGAAACCACCGTCGACGTGTATGACCTCCCCAGTTGTAGAGGGGAAGAAGTCAGAAAGTAACGCGACGGTAGATCTTGCTACTGCCAGGTTACTCTTTGGGTCCCAGCCCAAGGGCGCCTTTTCTCCCCAGCTGTCTTGAAAGCTAGAGAAACTACCTACCGACTTCGCTGCGATTGTCCTGATGGGCCCTGCGCTAATCAGGTTGACTCGGATACCTTTTGGTCCGAGATCCCGTGCTAAGTACCTGCACAAAGATTCCAAGCCCGCCTTAGCGACCCCCATCCAGTTATAGCCCGGCCATGCTACAGTGGCGTCAAAATCGAGTCCAACGACCGAAGGGCTTTCGCCCGATTCCAACAGTCCTAAGGTTGCCTTTGTCAATGAGGCGAAGGAGTAGGTAGAGACCTCAATCGCCGTGGCAACGTCTGGCCATGCTGCGTCGAACATCTCTCCGTCAATGCACGCCGAAGGTGCAAATCCAATTGAATGGACTACACAATCGAGGCCGCCGATTTGATCGGATATTTTGGTTGGTAGATCGTCTAGGTCTTGTTGGTTCATGACGTCTAGCTCTATAACCGGCGGGACTGGGTCAAGCTTCTTTGCGGCGCGCTGTGTGATAGACAGCCCCCTACCGAAACCACTCAGAATTACCTTGGCGCCCTCTTTTTGGGCTTGATCGGCAATTCCAAATGCAATAGATGATTCGGTTAGGACTCCTGTAACCAAGATCCGTTTGTTGTTGAGAATCCCCACTTCGCCTCCCGTGTCTAGACTTCACAAAAGTTAGCGTCTATTTCGTCATAACCTGGCAGTTACGCTCCATTTTGAGAGAAGGTAGAAGGTGGATATAGGTATTCTCGGTGGTACAGGCCCCGCTGGAAGTTCCCTTGCGTTGCGGCTCGCTAGCGCTGGTCACAGCGTATGGGTAGGTTCGAGGGATGAATCAAGAGCATCACAGGTGGTAGTAGATGCCCTTCAGGGTACCGAAAGAACTGACCTACAACTCTTTGGTGGAACAAATCTGCGTGCGGCGGATTGCGAGCTAGTGGTGGTGGCGACACCATGGGACACAATGCTAAAGGTCGTTGAACCGCTGGAGGGATCACTTGCCGGTAAAACGGTGATATCAATGGCAAATGCCCTGATGAGGGTTGGCTCCGAACTGCAGGCGGTAATTCCTTTTAGGGGATCGGCGGCCCAGACACTACAGGCATCTCTTCGCAATTCCAGGGTGGTCGCCGCCCTACATCACGTGCCCGCAAAGGAACTTGGAAGGATTTCTGCTCCGATAGAGGCAGATGTTTTAGTTTGCTCCGATTTCGAACAGGCTGGTTACGAAGTGGTAGATCTTTTGGGTGGCTTTCCTGGAATGAATAGCTTCTTTGCCGGTTCGTTGGCTCAGGCTGGACCGATAGAGGCCATGACTGCAGTTCTAGTTAATTTGAATATTCGTTACAAGACTAGGGTTGCAATTAGAGTCATTGGAATTCCGAAGTAGTAGGGCAGAGAAATTGATTCACATATTTGATACGGCGGCGCAAGACAAAGTTCCCCTTGAAGTGGGCCCGGTTGTCAAGATGTACACCTGCGGCATCACACCGTACGACGCAGCCCATATTGGCCATGCCGCGGTTTACCTTACTTTTGATATTTTGCAGAGGCGACTGCGTGATTTGGGTCATCAAACCTCCTGCGTAAGAAATGTAACTGACGTCGATGACGACATTCTGAGAAAGGCTAAGGAACTTGGAGTCTTTTACCTCGACCTAGCTGCATCGGAGATGGCTAAATTTGACCGAGATATGGGTGCCCTAGGACTGGTCCAGCCGCACTCGGAACCGAGGGCAACGTCGGCGATTGCGGAGATTTTGAATCTGGTAGATGCGCTAATGGACAAGGGCCACGCATATCAGGCTAACGGATCGGTTTATTACGATGTTACAACCGCAAAAGATTTCGGGAAGATAAGCCATTACTCCTATGAAGAGATGATCGATCTTGCTCGGGAACGAGGCGGGAATCCAGAAGATCCCGCAAAGAGAAATAAACTCGACTTCTTGCTGTGGCAAGCTCCAGAGGATGGCGAGCCCTTTTGGGAATCCAGATGGGGAAGGGGGCGTCCTGGTTGGCATATCGAATGCTCTGCACTAGCCATGCGGGAACTGGGTACGACTATTGATATTCATGGCGGCGGATCGGACCTTATCTTTCCTCATCACGAATGCGAAGCCGCTCAGGCGGAATCTGCATCTGAGGAGGTATTTTCAAAGTACTGGATGCACGTTGGAATGGTGAATCTTGACGGCGTGAAGATGTCGAAATCGCTTGGAAACCTAGTATTCGTAGGTGACCTTCTGCATGAACACGACCCACGCGTCGTTCGACTTGCGATAATTTCAAACCACTACAGACATTCTTGGGAGTGGAGCGGCGAACTGCTCGAAGTCGCTACATCGAGGTTGGCGAGATACCAAAAAGCCGGTGAAGGTGAAGGTGCACTAGAGGAGGTGCGGGTAGCCCTAGACGACGATCTAGACGTCCCAGCCGCCCTCATTGCGATGGACGAAGCAGTGGGGCGTGGAGAGGGTGTTTCGCTAGCCGCCTCACTATTGGGAATAGTGATCTAATCTGGACTAGTCGCTGTGGACTATTCGCGCGACAGGGAAAACTGCGGAGTCGATGTTGACAAAGATTAGTGTTCTGGGCGAGAGCGTCCATGAGTTTGAAGGTGCCGTAACCGTGCTGGACGTACTCAGGTCTATTGACCCGCGTCCTGCGGGGGTGATTTCGGCAAAAGTTAACGGCACGCTGACCGACCTTTCGACCATGGTCTCAGACGGCTCGGTGGTCGAGTTTGTCTCGGCTGGCTCGCCAGATGGACTCTCTGTAATCAGACATTCAACGGCTCACGTCATGGCGCAAGCAGTTTTAGAGCTATATCCAGGCGCAAAGTACGCTATTGGACCATCGATCGCCGATGGCTTTTATTATGACTTTGAGCTGCCGGAGAACCAGAGATTTACCGATGACGATCTCTTGTCGGTTGAAGCCAAAATGCGTGAGATTATATCCGAAAAACAACCATTTTCTAGGGAAGAACTCAGTTATGAATCGGGCTTAGAGGTCTTTAGTGATCAGCCTTTTAAAACTGAAATCATCAAGCAAGTTCAGGACCTAGCGGATGAAGCGTTGGCGGAAGGTGTTAGTGACAGAGGGGTCTCGGTATATCGAAATGCCGACAAATTCGTCGATCTGTGCAGGGGACCACACGTCGGCCATACTGGCCAACTCGGTCATTTCAAGCTTTTAAGGGTCGCGGGAGCTTATTGGCGAGGAGACGAGAAAAAGGAGCAGCTGCAGAGGATCTATGGAACTGCTTGGAGTTCAAAAGCTCAGCTCGAAGAGCATTTTCACAGGCTCAAAGAGGCTGAGAAGCGAGATCATCGCAGGATAGGCGCAGAACTGGATCTATTTCATTTTCCAGTTGAGATTGGCGGGGGACTACCCGTTTTTCACCCAAAGGGTGCCTTCATTCGCTATCAGATGGAGGAGATGTCCCGCAAGGCCCATATCAAGGCTGGATATCAACTGGCCTGGACACCTCATATCGCAAAGTCTACACTTTATGAAATTTCAGGTCACCTTGGTTGGTATAAAGACGGGATGTACCCTCCGATGGAGATGGAAGGGGCAACATATTACCCCAAACCCATGAACTGCCCCATGCATATCTTGATCTTCCGCTCCCAGCTCAGATCGTATAAAGAGTTGCCCCTTCGCCTCTTCGAGTTTGGTACGGTCTACCGATTCGAAAGGTCAGGGGTCCTCCATGGTCTGGCGCGGGTGCGTGGACTTACCCAGGACGATTCACACATCTTTTGTGCACCATCGCAACTCGCCGACGAGCTGACTAGGTTGCTCAAGTTTGTACTCGCAATGCTCAGGTCATTTGGCCTGAGGGACTTTGAAGCAGAGCTTGCTACCAGGCCGGACAAGTCCGTAGGCGAGGACGCCGAGTGGGAGGAGGCGACTTCGGCACTTCAAAGTGCGCTTGAGGCTTCCGGGATACCCTATGTCATAGCTGAGGGAGAGGGGGCCTTCTATGCGCCAAAGATTGACGTACATCTAAAAGACGCTATCGGTCGACGTTGGCAGGTCTCCACGCTTCAAGTTGACCTCCAGATGCCACAGAGATTTGACATGAATTTTGTGGATCACGATAACCAAAGACGTCGACCATACATGATCCATAGGGCACTGTTTGGTTCAGTTGAGAGATTTTTCGCTATCCTGCTCGAACACTATGCTGGCGCGCTTCCGATGTGGCTGCTGATGTCGCAAATTCAGGTTCTGCCAGTGCGAAAGGATCATGAAGATTACGCCCAGGAGGTCGTGAGTAGATTGGCAGTCGTCGGCGCCAGGGTAGAAGTTGTTGATGCAACCGAGCCACTCGGCTCGAGGATTCGTAAGGCAAAACTGGATAAGATTCCGTACATTTTAGTTGTGGGTGACGACGACGTGAGTGCAAAGACGGTCGGTGTCAACAGAAGAGGTTCAGAGACCCCCAACCGTGGTGTACCAGTTGAGGCTTTCGTGGAGTCGATCAAGGAGGAAATTCTCCCACCTGACCTTCTGCTAGAGACGGAGGTCTAGGTTTGGAAAGGATTTGGGCGGGATGGAGAGGGGCTTATCTCTCAGGAGAGCTATCGAAGAATAAGCTAGAACCGGAGTGTGTCCTTTGTGAAATAGCCGCCCCCGCCCAAGTTGGTGATGTCGATTGCATAGACGATGAGTTACTTGTCGTATTTCGTGCTAAGACAGCGGTGGTGGCGCTCAACCTATATCCTTATACGTCCGGCCATTTATTGATTGTTCCAAAGACCCATGCTGCGGAGTTAGACCTACTTACCGCTGAATCACGATCGGAGCTCCTAGAACTGGCCAATACGGCGGTGAAGGCGTTGAGGGCCAGCCATGGTGCAT
The DNA here is from genome assembly GCA_013044415.1 of Acidimicrobiaceae bacterium. Lineage (GTDB taxonomy): Bacteria > Actinomycetota > Acidimicrobiia > Acidimicrobiales > Acidimicrobiaceae > JABEUN01. The sequence goes on along the minus strand of JABEUO010000109.1, from coordinate 311 downwards.
CTGGATTCAATATTGGAATGAACCTAGGTAGCGCAAGTGGGGCCGCTATAGTCGATCACGTACACCTGCATGTAGTTCCTCGTTTTATCGGTGATGCAAACTTCATGACGGCAACTGCTGATGTGCGAGTCATCCCTGAGGCGCTTGGTGACACATTGACGAAGATACGCGAAGCCTGGTCTTAGTTTCATAATAGAGCTGGGTCTACAAACTGGCTAGTTCCAAGATTCGATTTCCTTTCAGGATCGGGTGAACAGATTGCGGGCAGAGTAGGCCTTTGGCCGCTCTTCGCCCGCCTTCCCTCTTCTACC
>JABEUO010000108.1 GCA_013044415.1 Acidimicrobiaceae bacterium | reverse complement strand
TGCTTGTCAGAAACCCCGGGGGAATCACTGAAAGGAAAAAGCAATTATGTCAGACACCGCCACTAAGCCACAAGAGGTCCTGGTATCTCTGGCGGCTTCAACAGCGGATCCGGGGCCACTTGGCCTCGCTGGTTTTGCATTAACCACTTTTTGTCTGAGCGTATTTAATGCGGGAATCCTAAATGGAGCATTGCAGGGCGTAGTATTGCCAATGGCACTGTTCTATGGTGGATTAGCGCAGCTCCTGGCTGGTCTTCAGGAGTATAAGAAGGGTAATACCTTTGGAGCCACTGCGTTCACCTCTTACGGTGCATTTTGGATGTCCTTTGCGGCATTTGTCCATATCATCGTTCCAGAAATGATCGCAGCAAAGACCCCAAATATTAATGAAGCGGTTGGACTCTTCCTGCTTGCATGGACACTGTTCACCGTATATATGATGATCGGTTCGTTTGCTACAAATGGAGCCCTTGCGACAACATTTGTGGTGCTTGAAATCACCTTTATCTTGCTGACTTGGGGTAACTTTGCAAATAATGCCTCGATGGTCAAGATCGGCGGTTATCTAGGTATCATCGTTGCCGTTTTGGCGTGGTACACATCCGCGGCAGGGGTCCTCAGTTCGGTCTACGGCAAGGTTGTTCTGCCAGTTTGGCCAGTGAAGAAGTAACCATCATAACCGGTGGCAGATGCCATTGGGTTTAGTGCTTATTCTGGTCCTGGGTATCCAGTTCGTCTATCCGAAACGATAGCGGATTGGGTCCCAGGACTTTTTTTATTTCGGATAGGGTCTGTCTGAATTCTTCCAACCACTGATCCTCGTCGAAGAGACTTTGATCTTCGGAGCTTGATGAATTTGCCAACCTCCCTTCCAACTGTGATGCAACCTGGTAGAAGAGGCTGCGCGCCTCGGAGTAAATCCCCATTACGTCGAGGGTGTCTGCCTTCGCAAGCAGGGTGCGGATCTTTTTCGGATCATTAGCTTCAATAGCATCTACTACCCGTTCCAGGGATTCATATGCTTCTCTTTGAGACCGACCGAGTGAAGGTGCCATGGGGCCAAACTAGACGCTCTACTTCATAATGGACATCTTTTTCGGTTCAAGGTCGCTTACTTTATGCTCTGGTGCCTCTGAGCAGGACTTTTGCCCAAAGGGAGTTTCCACAAACTAGGCTTGAGCGCGATGGGAGCTAATGGGCCAGTGCAGGATTCGGCAACTGCCTTAGCGGGTGGCAGGTATCTACTTTCGGAGTTGCTCGCGAGTGGCGGGATGGGCGACGTCTACCTGGCTATGGACACCAGGTTGCACCGAAAGGTTGCCATTAAGTTCCTAAAGGCAGTAGCCAATTCCGATACTAATCAGCGCCAGCGCTTCGAGATCGAAGCGCGCGCTGCGGCGAAGGTTTCCAATGATTTTGTGGCAACGGTATATGACGTTGGTGAAGAAGGCGACCGACCTTACATAGTTATGCAGTTGCTCGAAAGAGAGACACTAAAAGACAGGATTCTCAAGGGACCTATTGCTCCTAGTGAAGCGATAACGATTTCCCTGGGCATATTGAGTGCCCTAGGGGCTGCTCACGAAGCCGGGATTCTTCACAGAGACATAAAGCCTTCGAATATCCTCTTCGATTCGAATGGGCGGGTAAAGGTAGCGGATTTTGGGATTGCAACTATCGCCGAGAGCGGAGATGACGACGACCGGACCGTTACCTTAGAGATCTTCGGCACTCCGAGCTACTTGGCTCCCGAGAGGATGCTTTCCGGTCGTCCGAGTGCTATGTCGGACATCTATTCAGTTGGTGCGATACTCTACGAGATGCTCAGTGGAAAGAGACCTTACGTTGGCGAGACTCCGATGTCGATAGTGCTAGCTTCTCGAGAGGCAAAGCGGATTCCGATCGACGAGTTGAATCCAAAACTACCGAGATCCTTGGTGGAGATAGTCGATAGGGCCCTATCGCCGGAGCCGGGCCTTCGATTCCAAAATGCACAGGAGATGGCCAGTGCGCTTTCCCTCGTACTCTCCCAGGAGGATTGGCTCGTTGCCACACTAGAGCAGACCCCACTTCTGGAGGATACCCTCCTTTTATCCACGGTCGGGGGAGTCGCTGATCTGACCCAGAAGATCGGACCTACGACCGAGTCCAAGGCAAAACCATGGGCTTTTTTGAGTTTTGGTCCATTCAGGGTTCCCAAGGAGATCCTTTATGCTTTGACGGCGGTCCTATTAGTAGCGGTCCTAGTGGTTTGGTCTACGTTGGCGTCGAACAGTAGTTCCAACCGTGTACCGAAGATCACTACCTCTACCGTCATCCAGCCAGCGGTCACTTCGACTACGGTTGTTACAACTACCACACTCCCACCGCCGACGACACTCCCACCTGCACCCGCACCGGCTAGGGGCGGAAAGGGGCCACCGGGCAAGAAGAAGTAGGTTACCCCTTTGGATCGAGGGAGTTCACTGGTTCTGGTCGTACCGATCAGTGGACATTGATGCGATGTGGTCGCTTCGGCGTAGTGCACAGAGGTATGGGGTGCGATTTGGTCGGTGGGCCGTCTTTTGTAGATGAGACCCCTTCGGCGGTGTAGGGGCTCAGAAACAGTTAGCTAATTCTTGAGTAATTCTCGACAATAATATCTATAATATATAGACATGGGTTCACTCGTGTCGATCGGAACCGCTGCTAAAGAGTTAGGCGTTCATCCAGCCACCCTTCGACGCT
>JABEUO010000107.1 GCA_013044415.1 Acidimicrobiaceae bacterium | reverse complement strand
TGGAAGGCTCGTTCAGTTCGACGTCCCTGAATCTATCTACAACCAGCCTGCGACCGAATTCGTCGCTCGGTTCACCGGGATCTCCGGAGAGATAAGGGCCGTAACCAAAGAACCGGTCGCACCGGGGATCATCCAAGTTGCGATCCCACACTCGAGCGGAGGTCGGATTCTGGCCAAAAACCTATCAAATGCGCAGGCCGGGAGTGAGGTATCCCTACTACTTAGACCTTCGGCGCTTCGAATAGTGGACGTCAATGACACAAATGCCAACCTGGCGGCTAACGTCACCGACGTTGCCTTCCGTGGTCGAGGATACGACGTAGCCTTGAAGCTTCAGGATGGCAGCCACCTGAACTCGATATACTCTGATCATAGGATGAAGCTCAATGAATCGGTGGGTCTTAGCATTGACCCGGTCGGTTGCTTTGTATTCGGGGGTAGGGCTACTTTGGCGGATCAACAATCCGTACCAAGGTACTTTCCCCTAGACATGAAAGAGACGGTCGCTTGAGTTCCTCGGTCCTTTTTATAGCGGTATTTCTTGCCTCAGCCGTAGAGGCCGTAGAGGCGCTCACCATCGTGTTGGCCTCTGGCACTACAAGGGGGTGGAAGTCGACATTCCAAGGGGCCGCTGCCGCATTGGCGACGCTGAGCGTCTTAGTCATTGCCTTTGGACCCGCTCTCGTCCACTATGTGCCGATCAAAACCCTCCGGATAGTAGTCGGTGGCCTGCTACTGATATACGGCCTTCAATGGCTCAGGAAGGCCATTTTAAGGCAAGCTGGTTTTAAGGCAAAACACGACGAAGACAGGATCTACAAAGAGAAGGTTGAGGAACTCTCTAAAGTGCCTAAGGCGGTCGGGTACGACTCAATCGCCTTTACGGTCTCATTCAAGGGTGTCTTTCTCGAAGGTCTCGAGGTCGTGATCATAGTCTTGACCCTGGGAACGAGCGCACACCAGATCGGCCTCGCAGCCATGAGCGCACTTGCGGCGGTTCTGGTCGTCTCCGGCATTGGTGCCCTGGTCTCCAAGCAGCTATCAAAAGTCCCAGAGAACACCATGAAGATGGGAGTCGGGCTGATGCTAATCAGCTTCGGTACCTTCTGGTCTGGAGAGGGGCTCGGAGTAAAGTGGCCGGGTTCCGACCTGTCGATCATCTGGCTAATACTTCTCTACGGTGTAGCCAGCGGGCTGATAATTACCTATAGCGCCTACCTTCGGAACTCAATGATCAGAGCTAAGGGGTCGAAAGCGTGAAATACATAGTCGCCTTTTTCAGGTTCTGGTACGACTTTCTCATCGGCGACACCCCGGAGCTATTCTTAGGGGCCATCCTCGTTCTGCTCGTCGCATTTGCGCTAGCCAAAAGTGGCGAGGCCCCGGTGATACTCCCGGCACTAGTCATCGTAATCCTGGTGCTAAGCGTCGGTTTTGCGGTCGCAAGGAGCCTTACCGACAAACAGGGAAGCTAGAGAAATTCCTCGACGACTACCCGACTCTTCCTGGTTGAAAGCAACAGAATCGGGCCGGCCACCAATGCCGACGCAGCCCCGACAACTAGTGCGGCACGAGGGCCAAATTGCTGTGAGATATAGCCAACCAGCGGAGCTCCGATCGGCGTAGTACCGAGAAATGCGACGGTATAGAGGGCCATCACCCGCCCTCGCATCTGGGGGATCGAGTTGAGCTGCAGACTCGAATTGGCGAGGGCAATGAAGCTGATTGAAGCTGCACCCATCGGGAATATTGCGATCAATGCCCAGGTCAAATTGGGCATGGTGGCCAATATGAGTATCGTCAATCCAAATGCGGTGGCGATAGCACCCAGCCTCCTCCTCGACGTCTTGCCCACCGCAGCGCTTATTAGCCCCCCGATCACCGCACCAACGCCCATTATCGAGGTGAGTGCGCCGAGGGTGCCTGCGCCCCCGTGGAAGGTCTCGGTGCTAAGAAGCGGAAGGAGCACCTGGAAGTTGAAGGCGAGCGTGCCGATTAGAAAGACGGCTCCAAGGGTCAGGGCAAGCTCCTTGGATTCGCGAACGTACCTCAATCCCGCCCTGATCTGACCCCTGGCCCTCTCCACCGGAACATAGGGGTAAAACTCGTCGGGCCTCATCAGGTAGAGAGCCCCGACGACTGCGAAAAAACTCAATGCGTTGGTAAAGAAACAGACCGCCACACCGAGGAAGGAGATCAAGATAGCGGCTATGCCCGGTCCGATCGCTCTGGCTGCGTTCATGACAACCGAATTGAGGCTCACCGCATTCTGAACCTTCTCCTTGCCGACCATCTGTTCGACGAAGCTCTGCCGGGCCGGATTGTCTATCGCATTTACGAATCCCATCACCAGTGCGAGAGCGTAAACCATCGACAGCCTCACCACCCCGAGTTGGGTCAAGATCCCAAGGGTCAGCGCTTGAAGCGCCAACAGACTCTGGGTCAAGAGGAGGAGCCTCCGCTTCTGGAGGCGGTCGGCGATAAGTCCAGCCGGTGCACCAAAAATGAGAACCGGCAAGAAGGAGAAGGCGCTCACCAGACCTAGGTCGACTCCACTTCCGGTCAGGTGGAGTACGAGGATCGACTGTGCGATCGTCTGCATCCACGTACCAGAGTTCGAAATAATTTGACCGATAAAGTAGAGCCGGAAATTTCTCCCGCTCAGGGACCCAAAGGTCTTTTTCAATAGCTCAGTTGGACCCAAGTCCTATCCACCTACATCTTTTTTGCCGCCACCACCCAAGGTATCGATAAAGGGTGCAGCCGACCAGTTCAGCGCTCAATTAAAGTCG
>JABEUO010000106.1 GCA_013044415.1 Acidimicrobiaceae bacterium | reverse complement strand
CCACAAAGTTGTTCTGCGACGGGGTTGTGTCAGTGGAGTTCGGAAGTTTTAGATGATTGATATCGATGAGTTAATCCTTAGGGATTGCATCGAGCGTGCCGATAACCCAAGGTGAAGGTGACTGGAGGACGGGCGATGGTTCTGGTGACACGCCTTTCAGGTCAGGAATTAGTGCTCAACTGCGATTTGATCGAGAAGATAGAGGCGACACCTGACACGGTGATCACCTTGAGCGGTGGAAGCAACTATATGGTGAGAGAAGGAGTGCAAGAGGTGGTCGACCGGATCATTGCCTTTAGGTCGGCGGTCATACGAGCTGCCTCATTCCCCGACCCGGGCGACCAGTCGCCAAAGCTTCGTGTCGTCAAGCCCGTCGAGGCCGAGGAGGAGTAGCACGTGGACGTATCCACCCCGATCGGGATAGTACTGGCACTCGCTGCAATTTTCGTATCGATGATCATGGACGGGGGCAATCCTGCTTCGCTGCTCGCACCTTCGTCGATGCTGCTGGTGCTCGTGGGGACGATCGGTGTGTCGATAGCCGGGGTGAGGCTGAAGGATATATCCCAGATCGTAGGCGGACTGAAGTCCGCGATGATGTCCAAGGTACAGGCGCCAGATGAGTCGATAGCCGAGATGGTGAGGTTTGCGGAGATCGCCCGACGAGAAGGGGTGCTTGCGCTCGAGGCGGCGTCGAGGGACATCCAAGACCAGTTCTTGAAGAAGGGAATTCAGCTCGCCATCGACGGCATCGACGGAGAGAGAATCCAGGAACTACTCGAGAGCGATATCGAATCGATGAAGGTCCGACACGGTGTGGGTGCGAAGTTCTTCAAAGACATGGGGGGATTCGCTCCTACTATCGGAATTCTGGGTACGGTCATGGGACTGATCCACGTCTTGGCCAATCTCTCTAACCCAGGTACCTTGGGCCCAGCTATATCTGGTGCCTTCACCGCCACCCTCTGGGGGGTCATGACGGCTAATGTCATCTGGCTCCCGATCGAAAACAAACTCAAGAGGGCCTCGGGACTAGAAGTCCGAACCAAGATGCTCATGATGGATGGGATCTTAGCGATACAGGCCGGTGGATCACCGAGGCTGATCGAACAACAGCTCTTGACCTACTTGGCTCCAAAAGAGCGAGACGCATTAGCCGCAGCGAAAGATGCTTCCAAGAAGAAGGCGGCATGAGTTCCCGCAGCCATCGTGGTCATAGTGAAGAGCACGCTGAGGCCGAGAATAGTGAGAGGTGGCTGCTCACTTACGCTGACATGATCACCTTGTTATTAGCTCTCTTTGTAGTTCTGTTCGCAATGAGCACGATCAACATTCAAAAGTTCATGGAGTTCAAAACGGGAGTCGTGAAATCCTTTTCGACCCTCCAACTCAACTCTGTCGTCCACGGCGGTACGGGGCTACTCCAAAACACCTCCCTCGTCCAGCGGAGCGGGGTAGTAAAAGGGATATTGCCCCCGATCAACCAGTCATCTGGTAACTCAACTGCGATCGCTCAACAGGTCAATGCAGCGCTTCAGCAGGCGGGGCTCGCAGCAGATGCCAGCGTGACTACCGACCAGAGGGGCGTCGTAGTGACGATGATGTCGGACAAGATGTTTTTTGGCGTCGACTCAGCTCAACTCGGCGCAGCGGGTAGCGCTGTGGTGGATGTGCTCGCGTCCATTCTAAAGACCATGCCAAATAACGTCGTGGTCGAGGGCTATACCGACGACCAGCCGATTATGGGTGGTCCCTACTCCTCGAACTTTGAGCTCTCAGCCGTTCGTGCCACGACGGTAGTAGAGAGGATGACTAGGGTCGATGGGATCCCAGAAGCCCGGTTGTCGGCTACAGGTTATGGCCAGACCCATCCACTGGTTCCCAACAGCTCCCCGGCGAACATGGCGATCAACAGACGGGTCGACGTAGTCATCCTCAATCCAGCGGTAAGTTCCGTAATAAGCCCAGCTACGCCGGTTTCCACCCAGGCAACTTCCGGCTCCTCTGGCACGATCGCAAGCGCAGCGCCGTCGGCGGTTAAGAAATAACTGAAGTTAGCGGTATCGGATGTGAAGAAATTGCTTCATCGAACCGATATAGAGACGTACTGGTTTCTTTCCCAAGGTCAATTGGGTTTCCTAGGATGGGAGAATTGACAGATGTCTAGGACTGCAGAAGCGGTAAAGGGCGCTCAAGGGGCGAAGAAGCCTGATTCGTCGAAGAAGCCGGAGAAGAAGAAGGGTGGCAAGAAGAAGCTCCTCTTCATCGTCCTTCCACTGCTCCTAGTGGTCGCCGGAGCTGCTTATTTTCTCCTCTTCTCGGGCGGCTCATCGAAGGCTTCTGCGACCGTCGCCACCCCACCTCCGACCTATAACTTTTCCTCCTTGACGACTAATCTCTCAGATGGTCACGTGCTGCAGGTTGGGATGACCTTCCAGCTTTCGAGGACTTCTACGCCGGCTGAGGTGACCGCAGACCTACCACAGGTCACCGATATCGTGATACAGACCTTCGCCGGATACACCTATCCTTATCTCCTCAACCCCCAGTCGAGGGACATAGCCAAGCAGGTACTACTCAAGGCAATTAACGCCGAACTAGCGAGAACCCCGAAGAAGCCGAAGGTGAACGCAATCTTTTTTACGACATTTCTGATGCAGTAGTTGCCACGGCACCTGCTTTAGGTTTGGCATTGGCTAGATGATTTATCTCTTTTTGTGGAGTTAGTCGTCGTCGAGGTCGTCGTCGGGCCTTCGGACCTGCTGTGAGAAGATATACGCACCGATCAGCCGTGAGTGCTGTGCAGATACCGACAGGATCTCACAACCGACTATTGGACCCCTAACGTTGGCGACGACTACGTCGGCCGATATCGGGCCCTGGGGCAAGTTACAACTCAGGTGGAAGGTCTCACCGAGGACTACGACCACCTCTGGGCCGATCTCGATACCGACCCCGGTTGCCGAGATATCTTTAATCTTGCCGGGTATCTGCTCACGGGAGACCCCATCTCGAAAGGGGGTGATCAGTACCTCTACATCGGCCTGTACCCTAAAAGCCCTCCGTCTTTGGATCCGTTTCCAGTGGCTTAGTAGCGGAAGTCTCGCATAGTAGAGGTTGTTTGAAGTCCCGATCTTCTGGAAGTCGACCAGTGCCCTCCACGGTCCCTCTTCATCGACGACCTCGGCAGCGAAGTACTTACAAGCCGGGGACGGCCTCATCGGTTGGTCGCTTTCAACCAGCAGCTGAGAATCAGAGTCGTAGACCAATCGGGGCCTATAGATAGCCTCGAGTGTGTCGTTGTCGTCTAAGTAGCAATAAACCTTGATGAGTGGAGTCGAACTTAAACGCGGCGTTGCGTATTCGTCGGAATCGTAGTCCTCCTCAGCTCCGTCATCCCAGGCCATGTCGAATGACACTATCTGCTAGGCGAACTTTAACTGCCCGTAGCGACAGAAATTGGAGCCCTGACATCTGCTAAATTTCACCGATACCCAACGAGGCGGGTCTTTTCGGACCCAATTGGATTAGTTTCGGCAAAATCAAAGATCACCAATGGGCCCGAGGAGCAGGCCCAATTGTGGCAGAGCCCATCTTGTTGAGCGCTGAAAACCGTGGTGTGACGGACAAAACATCAGGAGCGCATTGGATCGAGTTAATCCTTCCTCGGTCAGGAAGAAGTGAGTAGTTGAGCATTGGTAAAGTATTTTGCTAAGGAACGATCGTTGAATGCCGATTGATACAAGGTGACTTTTGATGATGCCGCTAAAGATGCCTCCAAAGATGGCGAAGTTTCCGAAGACGAGGATTTAGGTTTTAGCGCCGTTTTTGCACCGATAGTCCGTGAGCCAAAGCCGCCCAAAGTGCAAGAGGAACCCGAACTCGAGGTCCAGATTGAACCAGAAGTCGAAGCTAAGGCCCCAGAGACCGTCGAGGAAGCTCCAGCTAGTCCAGCTCCAGAGTCTTCAGCGCCCGTTGAAGACCCTGAGAGGTCCGAAAAGATAAAGACCCGACAGGCGAAGAAGTTCGATTTTCGCCAACCAAAGACCCTGGAGCGTAATCAGCTCCGCTCGCTCCAACTCCTGCTCGAGGCCTTTGCGAGACCGGCTAGTTCGATTCTCTCAGCGAACCTTCGAGTACATTGTCGTCTGGACATTACCGGCTTATTGCAGCTTCCGTGGGAAGGTGTCTTGGATATGTTCGAGGACAACGGGAGCGTCACCGTGGTCTCACTCCCACCCCTCCCATCCAAAGCCATCTATTACCAGCAGTTCGATCCCGCACTGCGTATCGTGGACCTGCGCTTCGGCGGTAGTGGAGACGACATCCCGTCGAGGAACATGCTCACGGACATAGAGCTGGACGTCGTCCTTGGGATTATGGAAGAGGTGCTAGCCCAACTTCCGGCGGCATTCTCCTCGATACTCGATATCAGGTTGGGCCAAATAACCCAGGAACAGTCGCTTCAACTCGTCCACGCAGCAGCGATGAATGAGATGTGTATCGTCGCCAAGATGCTGCTTCGCATTGATGACAAACACGACCATGAGACGGCTCTGATCTTGCCCTTCCCGCTACTTCGACCGATGCTGGACCAGCTCGGGAGTCGCGGGGTTGCGGTGGTAGAGCAGAACCTCGGTTTTGCCAATCAGCTGGCGGAGAGGCTCCAAGACGTGGACCTCGATCTGGAGGTGGTTTTCAAACCGACCTACCTGTCGTCTGGTCAGATCGTCGACCTCCGACCGGGTGACGTAGTTCGCCTCGCCCACCGCAAGGGTGAGCCGTTGGATCTAGTGTGTGGACCGGTGAAGGTCTCTAAAGTTCAGCCAACGCAAGTCGGTAGAAGGCTGGCTTGCCTTGTAGTCGAGGGGATAGAAGTTGAGTGATATGACCGATTCAATAGGTGGCGTAGGTGCGCTTTCGCCCGAGGAGTTGACCAAGAACACACTCTCAGTGCTCTCCAACGTCGAGATGGAGGTGAGGGTCGAGTTGGGCAAAGCAAAACTGACCGTCAAGTCTCTCCTCTCCTTAGCCAGCGGAGATGTTATAGAGCTCGATAGACCGGCTAACGCCCCCGTCGACGTCTTGGTAAATGGGACCCTCGTGGCCAAGGGGGAAGTAGTGGTGGTCGACGATGAGTTTGGTGTGCGAATCACCGAAGTGGTCGGCAAGGATTCAGACGAATCAAACCACACGGATAAGCACTGATGGGTACCCTATTCATGCTGCTAAGGAGCTTCGTGAGCCTGGCACTGGTGCTTGGGATTGCGCTCTTGATCGCCAGGGTATTGAAGTCTCGACAGATTGTCAACCCATCTAAGTCTGCAAATAAGCTCCCACAAGCACCCCTCCGAATCGAGGCGAAGGTGCAGACCTCCAAGTCTCATCAACTGCTGGTAGTCAATTTCGACGGCCAAAGGTTGCTTGTAGGTCAGGGACCGGCGGGAATTACCCTGATCTCCAAGGCACAGGATGAATCCACCTCTCAAGTTCCACTTTTATCGACCGAAAATAACTCTGAGGTTATGAATCTTTCTGGGGTTAGCTCCCCAGAGGATCTGATTCTCAACCAGTGGGGTAAAGGGAAGTTCCTCACTCCGAATCGTGACCTGGCGACGGCAAGGATGTCGTTTTTTCCAGGCCTGAGAGGGCTGCTAAAGAATTAGCAGGCCCAGAGCCGGAGCCCCTTTTGGCTTACAGTCAGATTTCGTTATTGCCGAGCCATGCTTCGTCGGCCCTGCTAGGGCTGGTTGGCGGGAGTACCACGGCGGCAAATCCGACGATCAACCTGAACCTATCTGGAGCATTTAGCAAGCCGAGTTCCTCGGTTACGATCATTATCGTCCTGACCCTCCTCTCGGTTGCTCCGAGCCTATTGGTCATGATGACCGGTTTTGTGCGGGTCTCCGTGGTGCTATCGATAACCAGAAATGCCCTCGGCCTATCCGCCGCACCTTCGAATCAGGTGCTCGCCGGCCTGGCGCTCTTCATATCACTTTTTGTTATGGCACCGACCCTGTCCCAAATTGACAAGGTGGCGATCAAGCCCTACATGGCTGGACAGATGACTGCGGTACAGGCTTATGATGCCGGTCAGGTGCCATTGAAGACCTGGATGCTCAAGCAGACCAATACTTCTGAGCTCGCACTTTTTACCCAGGCCGGAGGTGAGAAGCCCGCCAAGCCAATGGACGTCAGCCTCTCAGCCCTTATTCCCGCATTCGTACTATCACAGCTCCGGGCGGCCTTCATCATGGGATTTGTGATCTACGTCCCATTCCTAATTATCGACCTCGTCGTTTCCAGCGCATTGATGTCTTTGGGGATGATGATGTTGCCACCGACCCTTATCTCTTTACCGTTCAAACTGCTGCTATTCATTCTGGTCGACGGCTGGACACTGATAGCACATTCATTGTTAGTGAGCTTTAGATGAATAACGCATCAATTATGCAAATCGCCGGTGAAGCAATTTTCCTCGTGATCAAATTGGCGGGGCCGATGCTGATCGTGGCATTGGGGGTCGGGATCCTGATCTCGCTATTTCAGACCGTTACCCAGATCCAGGAGATGACCCTCACCTTCCTACCTAAGGTGCTTGCGGTGGGGATCGTAATATTCATATCCGGGAACTGGATGATAGGGCAGCTAGAGGCCTTTACGTACTCGCTATTCAACCAGATTCCTACACTTATCGCAGGTAGATAGGTTAGATGCAACTCCAGCTGAGCGGTCTAGTAGCCTTCCTTTTGGCCTTGGCGCGCTCCACTGGATTTGTGATGATGGCCCTCCCATTTGCCTCACCGTTGGTCCCAAAGACCGTACAAGCGGGGATTGCCGCCGCCTTGGCCCTTGGGATGGTCCACGTCGCCTCGTCGACCGCACTCCCGCTCGATTCATCGGTAGCTTTCATAGCTGAACTGATCATCCAGGCGTTGATGGGTGCGCTACTTGGCTTCATGGTTACGGTCTTCGTCAATACCGCCCAGAGTGCGGGCTCGGTATTAGGCCTATTCGGAGGCTTCTCCCCGCCACCATCGATGGATCCTCTCGGTCTAAATCAGGTAACTGCCTTCGGTCAGTTCTACGAGTTGCTAGCTGTCACACTACTATTCAGTTCGGGCGGAGACACGATAGTGGTAGGTGGCCTGGTGCGCTCGATGGGTACTAGCGCAATTACCAACCCGAATCTCGGGCTTGACGTGGTGGTCAAAGGGGTGACGATATTTTTTGGAGCGGCCTTTCAGATTGCGGTCCCGGTCCTAGCGGTAATGTTCCTATCCCAGATAGTCCTCGGCGTATTAGTAAAAGTAGCGCCCCAGCTCAACGCGATGATGTTTGCGTATCCTCTGCAGATCCTCCTATCCTTGGTGCTCATCTTTTTGTCTTTGGCACTCCTGCCGGCGATCCTTTCCGAGGGTCTCCGCTATGCGTTCATTGCCGAGAGGGATCTGGTAGGGGGGTAGCGGATGTCGGAGAGGGATGGGCGTACCGAAAAGCCAACCGCCAAAAAGAGGGGTGACGCCAAGAAGAAGGGGCAGGTAGCAAAGTCCCAGGAGTTGTCACTATGGGCGCTGCTGCTCCTCTCTTCCTATCTGATCCCAATGGTCTTCAAGTCCATCGCCCCAAAGATCACCTCGCTTTTTGTCTCAGTAGGTCAGATAAATGCCGATTCGCTAACTCCGCGCTATGCACTTGGTCAACTGGGAAAGGGCTTTTCGGATTTCGCCGCCGCAATCGGAATCTTCGGTATATTTGCGACCATCCTCGTACTAGTCGTCAACTTTGCCCAGATAGGTTTTTCCCTCAACCTCAGTCTGTTAATTCCTAAGTTCTCGAAGTTAAAGCCGAGCAGTTACTTCAAGAAGGTATTCTCGCCAACCGGGATGATGGAGACCGGGAAGTCGGTCCTGAAGATGGTGGTGATCCTCTTTGTTGCCTATCTAATCCTCGCAAGTAAGATCAAGGAACTATCTTCCGGGCAGCTTTCGATGTATGACTCGGTGACCATGGCGACCTCAGGTGCGATGTCACTCTTGAGGACCGTGTCACTCTTCGGATTGATCCTAGGACTGATAGATTTCGGTCGCCAAAAGCGGATATTGACTAAGAGCTTGATGATGTCCAAGCAGGAGGTGAAGGACGAATCACGGCAATCGGAGGGCGACCCAACGGTAAAGGGTCGTATTCGGTCGATGCAGATAAAGCTGGCCAGGCGGAGGATGATGACATCGGTCAAGAAGGCCGACGTCGTTGTGGTCAACCCCACCCATTACGCAGTGGCAATCTCCTACGACCCAAAGAGGTCACCGGCTCCGATTATCGTCGCAAAGGGGGCGGGCTTTGTCGCCTTAGCGATCAAGAAGGAGGCCGCTAAGTGGAGCGTGCCGGTCGTCAGGGATCCGATTCTTGCAAGGGCACTCCATCGTTCGTGTGACCTCGGCACCCAAATCCCCCCACAGTTTTTCTTGGCGGTGGCCAAGCTGCTGGCCTTTGTATATTCGCTCGGTGGCTCGGCACGCTATTACGAGACGAGTCACTCGACCAAGAGGGACGACCTCGGAGATATCCCTGATGAGATCCTCGTATAGTGCGAATGAGATAAGGGACCTGGCTACGCTCTGCCGAGGGCAACGATGGATTCCTTCGTGAGAGTCAATACAGAAAGCCCTCCGGTCTCCTCGACACGGTAAGACTGGCGATCTTCGATGGCTCGGCGGAGCTAGCGGAAGATCTCAGATAGGGCGAAGCCTGGGCAGTGCTTCGGAGTGGCACCAGAGGGCCTTTGGGAAAAGAATTCATATTCTGAGATGGTTCTGAGCAAATTGGCTTAGGACCCCGGCCTTTCTTAGTCGACCACCTTAAGTATCGATATTAAAGTACCGAAAAATATTGATATTTCATTGAAGGTCGTGCCTGAGTTTTGATGAGTCTCTTTACTATGTGGATCTGTGCGGAGTTTCTCTGCGGCAGTAGTAGTGCGGTTGGCTAATGAGAGGGGGCCAGGCACGTAGACGGGGGACGATGGCATGGAGGCTGAAGGCGAGCAAGCTCGAGGCGTTTCTGAACGTCTGATAAGGCGCCTTATTGCTAACCTTGCGCACCCGCCTATTTCTGATCGCAGATTTTGGAATGCCCAGGTCATGGTGGTCGGGGTATTTATCATCCATCTCGTATTCGACTTTGCCCAAGATCACTCGGCACTGTCTATCCCGGGCTTTGTCTGGATTCTTCTGCTCTTTGTTCCGGTCACTTATGGTGGTACGATTTTCGGCTCAGTTGGATCCTTAGGTACCGCGCTGCTCGGTATCGTGATATTGCTCCCTTCCGAGTTACTTCTTAGCCACACACCCCTCGAGCTGTGGGGGGCCTGGAGCATCTTTGCTACCGTGTTAGTCACCTCGGTCCTCCTCGGGTACCGTTTCGAACAGGAGCATAGCCTCTCCCGGGAGCTGCTAAAAGCTGAGAAAGATCGGGTTGTCGACTATTTCGAGGGCCATCCGCTCTCCTGGCAACACCTCTTCGAAGAGCTACCCTACGGCATCGCACTAATAGACCCCAAGGGTCTCATTAGATACGTCAATGAGCGACTTGAAATACTCTCTGGCTATCGCAATTCAGCCCTCATCGATCAGAGCGTGGAAGTTTTGGTGCCGCCGGCAGCCCGTGCCGCTCACGTCGGCCTGCGAGAGCACTTTATGGCGGCATCGATGATCCGACAACACGGGTCCAATTTAAACCTTACGTTGCTTCGTCACGATAGCGTCGAACTGCCGGTCGATATCGGACTGGCACCCTTCCCTTTTGATGGTGAGGTCTGGACCGTAGCGATGATTCGCGACGATACTCCGAGGGCTCTAGCCGAAAAGGCACGCAGTGCGGCAGAGCAATACGCATTAGATGTGGAAACCATGGCTGGCCAAGAGCTAGCTAGGAGCGAACGACGCTTTCGGTTGGCTTTCGAAAACAATACCGCTGGAATGGCTATTGCAGATGTGGATGGTCGCCTGTTAGACGCAAATCGCACCTACTGCGAAATGCTCGGTTATTCAAAAGACGAGTTGCTCAAATTTCACATTGTGGATATTACCCATCCCGAAGACCGTTCGTTGAGCAAGGAGATGAATCGCCGTCTGGTGTCAGAGGAAGTAGATAGGGCGAAATACTCCAAGCGGTATATTCACAAAGACGGTCATGTGGTCTAT
>JABEUO010000105.1 GCA_013044415.1 Acidimicrobiaceae bacterium | reverse complement strand
ATCTACCAGCAACTATGTGATTCAACGACTGTTGAAACTGGCCAAAATAGCCCCAAAATCCGCATTAATTGGCCATATTTCGGGTTGGACTGCGAAAGATGGGCTAAGGGTCTCTTTGATGGAGAAGAGGCTGTGATTACCGTTTCTCTCCATGGTCGCTTCGATAGCGGATAAAAGATAGTAGGCGAGAACCGAGACGAAGAGATGACCCTTGGTTCTCTTTGCCAGTTGGTGATAGACGGAACGGACACCTGTGGGGCCCCTCAGGACAACACCAGGGGGAATACCCAAAAAAGGGCGCAAACCCCCCGGTTCGGGTCGGTCCACTTTCCACCTCGTCCATTATCCGTCGTTGGACCGTATCTCGGGTTAGGCCCGTGGAGTCCCTTAGGCCGTGAGGGCCCTCGAGTCGGTGTTTAGCGGGGATGGAAGGTCGGTCTTTCCCATCAGGAAACGATCCACTGCAGAGGCAACGGATCGCCCCTCGGCAATCGCCCATACGATGAGCGACTGGCCTCTTCTTGCGTCTCCAGCGGCAAAGACACCTTCGGCCTTAGTCATCCAGTTCGCGTCGGTCATGATATTTCCTCGCTGGTCAAACTCGACGCCCAGCTCCTCGAGGAATCGACCCCGCTCCGGTCCAACAAAACCAAGGGCCAATAGGACGAGCTCGCACGGAACAGTTGCCTCGGAACCTTCAACCTTCGAAAAACGTACTCCCGCTTCGCTTACCTGCTGCTCTACCCGATGGGTCACCAGCCCCACAAGCCGTCCCTGCGAATCGGCTTCAAATCTCTCGGTATTGACCGAAAATCTTCTCTCCCCGCCCTCCTCATGGGCTGACGAAGTTCGCAAAACCATCGGCCAAGTCGGCCACGGAGTATTCGCAGGACGGGAGGTTGGAGGTTGGTCTAGAATCTCGAACTGCACCACCGACGCTGCCCCCTGGCGATGAGCGGTCCCAAGGCAGTCCGCCCCGGTGTCTCCGCCGCCAATGATCACCACATGCTTGCCCTTTGCATCAATAGGAGACCTGTCGATCTCAGAAAGGGCCAGCCGATTGGCAAGGGGAAGGTACTGCATCGCCTGATAAACCCCTGTTGCCTCCCTGCCTTGGATTGCTAGATCCCTCGTCACGGTCGATCCGACGGTAAGGACGACCGCATCAAAGTTTTCCCTGAGATACTCGGCAGATATCTCCTCACCAACGGTGGTCGAACAACGGAACTCGGTGCCTTCTTTGATCATTTGGTCTATCCGTCGGTCTAGAACTTCCTTCTGCATTTTGAATTCGGGTATCCCATAACGCAAAAGTCCGCCAGCCTTGTCGGCCCTCTCGAATACCACTACCCTATGTCCAGCCCTCGTCAGCTGCTGGGCCGCCGCCAGCCCGGCCGGACCAGAGCCAACTACGGCTACACGCCGTGAGGTACTCACTTCGGCAACTATCGGCTCCAGCCAATTCATGGACCAGGCCCTCTCGGCTATCTCCTTCTCGACAAGCTCGATCGACACCGGGTTGTCTCCGATTCCAAGCACGCAAGCGGCCTCACACGGCGCTGGGCACAACCTCCCGGTGAACTCTGGGAAGTTATTCGTGGAATGCAGTTTCGCCGAAGCTTCGCGCCACATGTCCCGATAGACGAGATCGTTCCATTCTGGTATGACATTCCCTAGCGGGCAGCCATTATGGCAGAAGGGAATCCCACAATCCATGCACCTAGCCGCCTGGAGGGCTACGTCGGCCTTCGCTATCGGCTCGTAGACCTCCTTCCAATCTCTAACCCTTAGCTCGACGGGCCTCCGTTTGGCTCCTTGGCGCGGGTACTTCAAAAATCCCTTAGGATCTGCCACCGATCATCCTTTCAAAAGTACCTACAGTGGAGACTTCTGCGACTCCGGCTTCATTTACGGTCGGACCACCAACGCTGCTGGTGGAGTGGTAATTCCTCACAGGTCGCTTCCTTGTGACCTCTTGGCAGCCTGCGCTAGCAGAGCGGCCTTATAATCCCTCGGAAACACCTTGACAAAATGTCTGGACTCTTTGGCAAAATCCTTCAGAATCGCCTCTGCAACTTCAGACCCCGTGTAACGGAGATGGCTCTGCAACTTATCCTTCAGCCAGCTGAGGTCTTCCTCCTCGAGGGGGTCGAGGTCGACCATTTCGACATTGACCATCTTGGCAAAACTCGACTCTGGGTCGTACACGTAAGCTTCCCCACCTGACATCCCGGCTCCGAAGTTCCTGCCAGTTGGGCCTAGTACGACTACCCTACCGCCGGTCATATATTCACAGCCGTGATCGCCTATCCCCTCTACGACAGCTTGCGCCCCCGAGTTCCTGACGCAGAATCGTTCTCCGACCACTCCTCGAATGTAGGCTTCTCCCGAGGTTGCGCCATAGAGCGCCACATTGCCGGCTATCACGTTCTCTTGGGCGATAAAGTTGGCCACTTCGGGTGGTCGCACGATAAGCTTCCCTCCAGAAAGGCCCTTGCCAAAGTAGTCGTTTGAATCTCCAACGAGTTCAAGGGTTATCCCCCTTGGAACGAACGCACCGAAGCTCTGACCTGCTGATCCGGTAAACTTCACCGAAATGGTGTCCTCGGCTAAGCCGACGGCTCCGAATCTCTTGGTCAACTCATGGCCCAAAGTTGCGCCAACGCTACGATCAACATTTGAGATCGGAAGCTCGATACGGGTCGGCTCCTTTTCATTCAAGGATCTCTCTGAAAGGTCAATCAATTGATTATCTATCGACGACTCGAGGCCGTGGTCCTGAGAAGTCATCCTCCGCCTTGGGGCATCACTGGCGATATCGGCTAATTCGAAGATCGGCGAAAGGTCCAACCCTTGCGCTTTATAGTGCCCGATTGCTTCGGCGACATTTAGCGACTCGACCTGCCCGACCGCCTCCTCGATCGACCGAAAACCGAGGGCGGCCAGAAGCTCCCTCACCTCCTGCGCGATGTATTCAAAGAAGGTAACCACGTACTCTGGCTTACCCGAAAAGCGCTTTCGAAGCTCTGGGTTCTGCGTTGCTATACCGACTGGGCAGGTATCCAAGTGACATACCCTCATCATCACGCATCCGGAAACCACCAGGGGAGCGGTCGCAAATCCGAACTCTTCGGCGCCCAGAAGTGCAGCGATGACCACGTCCCTTCCGGTCTTCAATTGACCATCCACCTGCACGACGATCCGATCCCTCAATCCGTTCGCCAAAAGGGTCTGCTGTGTCTCGGCTAGTCCCAACTCCCAGGGTGCTCCGGCATGTTTGAGGGATGTCAGTGGGGAGGCTCCGGTTCCACCGTCCCCACCGGAGATCAGCACTACGTCAGCGTGGGCTTTGGATACCCCAGCGGCTACCGTCCCTACCCCGACCTCCGACACAAGCTTTACGTGCACACGAGCCGAGGGGTTTGCCGACTTCAAGTCGTGGATTAATTGTGCTAAGTCCTCGATCGAATAGATATCGTGGTGAGGCGGAGGGGAGATAAGCCCGACACCCGCCGTCGAGTGCCTCGTTTTCGCTATCCACGGATAGACCTTCTCGCCAGGGAGCTGGCCACCTTCGCCCGGTTTTGCCCCTTGGGCCATCTTGATCTGCAGATCATCGGCGTTTGTCAGGTACTCCGCCGTCACTCCGAATCGACCAGAAGCGACCTGCTTTATCGCCGATCGGCGAAGGTCACCATTTGCATCTCGCACAAATCGATCGGCGTCCTCCCCACCCTCTCCGGTATTGGACTTACCGCCGAGCCGATTCATCGCTATCGCCAGCGTCTCGTGGGCCTCTTTAGATATAGAACCGTAGGACATCGCCCCGGTGGAAAAGTGCTTGACGATTTCGGAAATCGGTTCGACTTCTGATACGTCGATGGCGGGTCTGAGGCCAAAATTGAACCCAAACAGACCCCTTATGGTCGCTAGGTTCCTCGACTGATCATCTACCGCTTTTGAGTATTCACGGAAGAGATCCATCCGCTTTGACCGGGTCGAATGCTGGAGCTTGAAGACAGTCTCGGGATTAAAGAGGTGATATTCACCCTCCCGTCGCCACTGATATTCACCCCCGACGTCTAAGCCCCGATACGCCTGCTCGCTTGGCCTCATTAGGTGAGCGAGGTGATGGCGCTGGGAAACCTCGTCTGCGATAGTATCCAGGCCTATCCCGCCTATGCGGCTCTGAGTGCCGTAAAAGTACTCATCGATGAGGGCACCGTCGAGACCTATCGCCTCGAAAACCTGGGCGCCGGTATAGGAGGCAACCGTCGATATCCCCATCTTCGACATAACCTTGAGAACGCCTTTGGTAGCCGACTTCACATAATTTCTCACCGCCTTGCGCGGTTCTATATCGGTCAAGATTCCTTCGCGAATCATGTCCACAATCGTGTCGAAAGCGAGGTAGGGATTAATGGCGGCGGCACCGTAGCCGAGCAAAAGAGCCATATGGTGGACTTCCCTCGCCTCGGCGGTTTCGACCACCAGACCAACTTGAGTACGAGTCTCCTCTCGCACTAGATGATGGTGGATCGCCGAAAGCGCAAGTAGTGACGGTATTGGTGCGAGGCTCTCGGTGAAGTGCCGATCCGACAGGACGATAATATTCGCTCCCTCCCGAATAGCCGAGGAAGCTTGCTCTCTGATCGAGTCCAAGGCGAGCTTTAGTCCCAATCCAGTCGCACTCGAGTCAAACAGGGAGTCGATTACCTTCGCCTTATAACCGTCAACACCACCATCTTCGTGGATGTAGATCAACTTGGCGAGTTCGTCGTTATCAATAATGGGGTGCGGAAGGTGGATCTGTCGAACCGACTTTGCAGTCGGGGATAACAGGTTTCCTTCGGGTCCGATGGTAGCACCCATTGAAGTAACTAATTCCTCCCTGATGGCGTCGAGGGGGGGATTTGTTACCTGGGCGAAGAGTTGAGTGAAGTAGTCAAAGAGGAGCCTCGGACGCTTGGATAAAACCGCAATAGGTGTGTCGGACCCCATCGAGCCAATCGGCTCGATGCCGGTGCGCGCCATGGGGGCCAAAATAAGTCGGAGCTCTTCAGAGGTGTATCCGAACTCCCTTTGGGCTACGACGACCGAGGAGTGCTGGGGAACCAGCATGTGCCTCGGGGGAAGGTCATCGAGGGAGATAAGGTTCTCTTTGATCCAAAATGCGTAAGGGTGCTGCGAGGCGAGTTGAGCTTTAATCTCGTCGTCTGAGACTATCCGGCCCAACGAAGTATCGATAAGAAACATCTTGCCCGGTTGGAGTCTGCCCTTTTTCGTAATACGAGACTGGTCTACGTCGATCACTCCGACTTCGGAAGCCAAGATTACGAGTCCGTCCTCGGTCACCCAGTATCGCGATGGCCGAAGGCCATTTCTGTCGAGAACCGCCCCAACGACGCTCCCGTCGGTGAATGTAATCGAAGCCGGGCCGTCCCAAGGTTCCATCAGTGAGGAGTGAAACTGGTAGAAGGCCTTCCGTTCAGGATCCATGAACTTGTGATTCTCCCACGCCTCAGGGATCATCATCAATACGGCGTGTGGAAGGCTCCTTCCCGCCATATGTAGCAGCTCAAGAACCTCGTCGAATGATGCCGAATCCGAGGCTCCAGGGGTGCAGATTGGAAAAATCCTACTTAGGTCGCCCGGGATTAATTCGCTTTCCAACAACGACTGCCTGGCGGTCATCCAGTTCCGATTACCTCTCAGGGTATTGATCTCACCATTGTGAGCTATGAGCCGATATGGGTGTGCGAGGCTCCAGGAGGGGAAGGTATTAGTAGAGAACCTCGAGTGGACTAGCGCAATAGCACTGGATAGGTCGGGTTCAGAGAGGTCGGCGAAGTACTCAGTCACCTGGGGGGTAGTAAGCATTCCCTTGAAAACGAAGGTCCGACCGGACAGCGACGGGAAGTAGATCCCATTTTGCTGCCTTTCCGACCTCTTCCTAATGACGAAGGCCAAGCGCTCAAGGGCCATGTGGCTCTCGCCACCGGTTGCAGAGATAAAGACTTGGAGCATCCTGGGCTCGACGGCCCTTGCCGTCGCTCCTAGGGAGGAGTTATCGGTGGGTACTTCCCGCCAACCGAGGATCCTTGCCCCCTCCTCCGCCACGATCTCGCCAAAGGCCTCCAACACTCCCTTGTCTGCCCCTGGATCGATGAAGGCTATCCCCGTAACGTAATGGAACTCCTCCGGCAACTCGAATTCGACCCTCTTACGCCAGAAAGCGTCTGGGTTTTGAATTAAGATCCCCGCCCCATCGCCGGTATTGGGCTCTGCGCCAGAAGCACCTCGATGCTCAAGATTCAAAAGCGCCGTTATGCCCATCTGAACGATCGAATGCTTCTTACGCCCCTCGACGTCGACTATGAAAGCCACCCCACAGGCGTCGTGCTCATTCTGTGGGTCATAAAGTCCGAAACGGCCTGGTGCCAATTTGGGCATCAAAGACTCCTTCATCAAATCGATTGCACCTGCTGGTGAAAAAATTTCGTTGGTGCATCTTCGAGACGACTTTGGCCCAAAGCTTTGAGCTATCAAATTTACCAGCCCAACTATGTCGGTTCTGCTATGGCGGAGGGCAAAAAATAGCCCATGAGAGCCAAATCGACCGATATTATCCGATGGCTCGTCTAGCCAGCCAGCGCAATTCCCATCACTAACACCGCTACCGAAGAGAGTGCAGTTATTCCGCCCCATATCCCATTGGCGGCTGGGGACTTAGCCCTCTGATGCAAATAAGCCGAAAGTCCGGCGATACCGAAGACGACAATCTTGACGCCGAGCACTATCTTCCAAGCGGTCGACATCTTTGCCATGTCGAAGGTGGTCGTATTCCAAAGGCCCGTTATCACCAGGATAAAATAGGTGGGCCAGGAGAGACGGGCGAACGCATTCGCAGCCACCTTGGTAACGTCTTTCCCCTCCTTACGAAGGCTCGGCACCAGAGCGGCCAGGGTTATCTGTCCTCCAACCCAAATCGACGCCGCCAGTACGTGAAGCGTGAGTCGAATGATATCAATTCCACTTGCCAGCAACCCTCTCACCTCCACGGCCACACTAGCTGGAAGTGAGTTGATATTGATAACGCAAATGGTATTTGATATTTGACACCAGGGGAGGGTGCGTCCCAATTGAATCGAGAGGGCAATTAAGATTTGCCTTATGGTGCCGATAACTAGACCAGTGCAGCACGTTATCTATCGGCCCAAAGCATCGTGAGGATGCCAAATGGATAGGCAGTTTAGCTCTTTTACCATCGAGGGAGACGAGTTCATATCCATTGGCGACCCCCTGGACCTGGGATCCGATTTTGCGGCGACCCAAACGGATCTACTCCCGCCCTTCCAACTCTCCTTGGACATTATCACCGGAACTATCTGTGCAATCTCAATAGGCAATTCCACCGACATTGAGGCAAATCAGACCTATCTCTCCAGGGGATTCGTAAAGGCGTGCAGCGCAAAGGATGCCTCGGGGACCAAGCTAAAAGCCTGGATAATCGATTCAATCCTCATCGGAAAGATCGACACCAAATCCGTACCCCATCTGCCGGCGACGATTCAGTTAGGTGAGGACGGCGGTACTTTTATAGGACTTTTCGTCGAGCAAGTAGACCCTTCACGGACCCAAAAAGACGTCATCGAGCTGCTGGGTCGGATAGTCAATCGTTCACACGACACATCATGGGTCGACTCCCTGACCGGAATTGCAAATGTTTCACAGGTTGTCAATCACCTAAATGAATTAGTCACCTCGGATGAGCTCCTCGAAATTTGTGCCTTGGTAATCGATATCGACGGCTTTTCCGCAGTAAATGAAAACTACGGAATCGGCTATGGCGACCAGATCCTCAAAGCGATTGCCACTCGACTACAGGGGGCATTTGGAACCAAGGGGTTTTTGGGCCGGCTCTTTTCGGACGTTTTCACACTGATTATCACCGGAGTCAACTCAGACGAGACTGCGACCTGGCTCGGCCGATCGGTGCAGAGTTGTCTCGCCGCCCCCTTCAAGGTTGATGACGACGACGAACCGATACTGCTTACAGCTTCTGTCGGTGTGGCCAGGGTCTCCACCGATTCAGAGCCCACAGCGGATGAGATCCTGTCGATGTCCTCAAAGGCCCGCTCGGTTGCGAAGAGGAACGGTCCCGGCGGGATCGAACTCTACCAGGGAATTAATTACCTAGCCAACCTCAGGGTACAGACGGATAAGGCCCTTTTCCGAAAGGCGATCACAGGGGGCCAGATCTCCCTCAACTACCTTCCGATCTACAACTTGTCCGATATGAAGTTAGTAGCAGTCGAGGCACTAGCCCGTTGGGAGCACCCCGAAAAGGGTCAGCTCGGGGCGAGTGAGTTCGCACCACTCGCCGAAGAGATGGGCCTCGGCAGGGAACTTGCCCGGATAGTCCTAGAACAGGCGATTAACCAGAGCGCAATCTGGTGGAATCGCTTCCCCGGACTCGACATTCGAGTAGACGTCAACGTGTCAGAGAGCTACCTAAAGGACTCGGCATTGGCCTTTGAGCTGATCCACATGCTGGAGAGTAGGAGCGGGGAACACCTTCCGATCTGGCTCGATATCTCGGTGGGGGGGCTGACCGGGAGGTCATGGGACCGCAGCGAAGCACAGCTGCGAGCACTATCGGATTATGGGATAGGATTAAATCTCGACAACCTCGGCGAGGATGGAGCGGGACTTTCGGTATTGACCAAGTTCCATTTTGACCAGGTAAAATTCGCAAAATCTATGATCGAACTCGTCGATGCTTCGGACATTGCGAGGCGGGTCGTCGCTTCGACCACCGAACTCATCGGTGGCATGGGGACCTCGGTCTGCGCTGTCGGAGTGGAAAACGCCGGGCAGCTGAACTTTCTAAAAACTACCGGGGTTGACTCAGTAGCGGGCTATCAGCTGGCAAGGCCAATTTCGGCGGAGGGCCTGGACATGATATTCTCGCTGTCGGTGAATAGACCATCGGATCTGGCAGATTAAGACCTTGTAATTTACTATGCCACCTTCACACTCAGCCCACTAGGGTCTATACAGGTAAAAAAGTGATTCTTGCGTCGACACACACCATCACATCGGTCATCGCCGGCTTTGACTTAGTAGATCTTTTGGTTCTCATAGCGGTTGCTTTCGCCGCCGCAAGGGGAACCAAGCTGGGAGCCGCGGTCCAACTCGGCTCCTATGGTGGATTCTGGGTCGGGATGATTATCGGAGCCCTGCTAGCCCCGGTAATCGGTTCGGTAGTAAAGCCGGGGATCCTGAAGACGATCATCGCCTTACTGACCCTGTTTATCTGTGCGTCGATCCTCGCCGGTTTGGGCAGAAAAGCCGGGACCGAAATCTTCAAGTCACTACGTAAGGTCCACCTCGGTTCTATAGACGCAATCTTGGGCTCTGGAATTTCAGTCTTGGCAACCCTCCTCGGTGCTTGGGTAATCGCAGCAATCGCTATCAACTCCCCCTTCTCCACCGTCAGTGCCCAGGTTGCGAACTCGGAGATTGTCAGGGCGATCGACAAGGTAATGCCCCCCGCACCTTCACTCTTCGCCAAGATCGATCGATTGATGGGTTCGGCAGGCTTTCCCCCGGTCTTCGCATCGATACCACCGCAGCTGGCTGGTCCGGTTGGTCTCCCCAGCTCCGCTCAAGTCGCCAAAGTTTTGGCCGCTTCTCAGGCTTCGGTGGTCAAAATTGAGGGCCTCGGCTGTGGGCAGATCCAAGAGGGTTCCGGCTTCGTCATTGCCAATGGGTACGTGATAACCAATGCCCACGTAATTGCGGGAATCTCCGATCCTGTGGTCGTTGATCAGAGTGGAGACCACCCGGCAAAGCCCGTCCTTTTTGATCCAAAGCTAGACATAGCGGTGCTAAGCGTTCCGGGTCTCAGTGATCCTAAATTGACCTTCGATACCACTGAATTCAATCGGGGCACCCAGGCGGTAGTAATGGGCTACCCCGAAGGTGGTCCACTTACCTACGGTTCCGCAGGGATTATGGCGACCTTCAACGCGACTGGAAGGGACATCTACGGACAGGGTCTGACCGATCGACTCGTCTACCAGATCGAAGCAATAGTCAGGCCGGGCAACTCGGGTGGTCCCCTCCTCGACCTCGCTGGTCAGGTCGTCGGGGTGGTCTTCTCACGGTCTACCACAAATCCACAGGTAGGATTCGCCCTCGCATCTCCGGCGGTAGCCAAGGAAGGTCTAGCTGCGGTTGGAAAGGTTACCGCAGTCTCTACTGGAGCTTGCATCTCCTAGGCAGAGCGAAAATCCTGGTAAAAGGGTCCGGATCTTGCAAGACTCTCAGACATTTTGCCAGATCCGGTGCCATTCCCGTTCTAGCGCTTATAAGGGCGGCGGCTTTGCCAAGACTACAACCATAAGCGCCAGTGCGAATTTGCAGAAGGTGACCCTTGGCGCCGCATGACTGCCCGATCTTTCAGATGTCCCATCAGAAAGACGATGCTAAAACGTGGACTCAAAGCAGCGCTGTCTTAAAGCAAGGAGGTGTCGGGCAGAAAATCCAGTCCGACACCTCCTTCGAATACCAAAGCGCCAGGGATCCAGCGCAGTTGTTCTGGGGACAAATGCCCTATCAGTAGGCCTTAACGATCAAGGCATCCCCTTGACCACCGCCGCCACAGAGTGCGGCGGCACCAATCCCGCCGCCGCGTCGCTTCAGCTCCTCCAGCAGGGTATACGAGATCCTTGCTCCCGAAGAGCCAACCGGGTGCCCAAGGGCAACTGCTCCACCATTTACGTTTACAATTTCGTCACTGACCCCCAGGTCGTCCATCGAGGCTAGCGAAACGGCCGCAAAGGCCTCATTTAGCTCGAATAGATCCACATCTTTGACTCCCTTGGAAATCTTGGCAAGCGCAGCCATGATCGCCCTAGAGGGTTGGGTCAATAGGGATGCGTCCGGTCCGGCAACCTGGCCATAGGAGAGCACTTCGCCTAGTGGCTGAACACCGAGGGTATCGGCTAGCTTTTTAGAGACGATGACCAAAGCGGTAGCACCGTCGGAGATCTGTGATGAGTTACCTGCAGTGATCGTCCCCGATGAATCAAAGGCCGGTCGGAGCTTACCTAAGGATTCCGCAGTAGTTCCGGGGCGAACGCCTTCATCGGTATCGACGACGATAGGATCACCTTTTCTCTGAGGGATCGAAACCGCAACAATCTCGTCGGCGAACCGCCCCGACTTTATTGCGTTAGCCGCACGCTCGTGGGAGTTTGCGGAGAATTGATCCTGGCGTTCACGGGTGATATTGGGAAAATTAGCGCAGTACCTCTCCGTGCCAAGTCCCATAGCTACATTGTCAAAAGCGCAGAAGAGACCGTCATAGAGCATCGAGTCGACCAGTGTTCCATCGCCGAAACGATAGCCGGAGCGACCCTGCTGGATGAGATAGGGAGCCCTAGTCATCGACTCCATTCCACCGGCAACTACGATATCGGCTTCACCGGCCTGAATCAGCAAATCCGCAAGGTAGATGGCATTTATTCCGCTGAGGCAGACCTTATTGATCGTTGTAGCGGGAACGGTCATCGGAATTCCCGCCTTCACCGCCGCTTGTCTTGCGGTGATCTGTCCTTGGCCAGCCTGTAATACATGACCCATAAATGTGTACTGCACACGTCCTGGGTCTACATTTGCCCTTTTCAAGGCCTCTTTAATGGCGAAACCGCCCAAATCCATCGCTGTAAAGTCTCCAAGGGAACCAGACATCTTCCCAATAGGAGTCCTAGCTCCAGCAACGATCACAGATCCCGGCATAACTACCTCCGACT
>JABEUO010000104.1 GCA_013044415.1 Acidimicrobiaceae bacterium | reverse complement strand
AGCGATTTCTCGCCATTTCACATCCGAAAAGCATCTGGCGCTCTGCGTGCAGGTGGACCGATACTCGTCGCCTGGGCGATCTCTCTATTGATAATGACCGCCGAAAGGGACGTGGGGTTCTCTCTTTTGATCTTTTTGGTCTTTATATTTGCCCTCTGGATCGCCACCTCGAATAGCTGGTACTTGATCTTTGGTAGCATCCTTTTCAGCGTTGGAGCATTGGTCGCCTCAAAGTTATTCTCGCAGGTGAGCGAGCGAATTACCACCTGGTTGGACCCCTGGAAGTACTCCCTGACAATCGGTTATCAGCTGGTCCAGGCGCAGTACGCCTTCGGTTCTGGCGGAATCTCAGGGACTGGCCTCGGCCATGGTCACCCGGGTCTGATTCCAGTGGTGACATCGGACTTTATCTTCGCCGCCATCGGAGAAGAAATGGGCCTGTTAGGCACGACCGCAATTCTGTTCCTTTTCATCCTACTCGTTGGATTCGGCCTAAAGGCCGCTCGGCGAGCGGACTCACAGTTCGCATCGCTCTGCGGTGCCGCACTATCTTTGACACTCGGCTTACAAGCCTTCTTCATTATGGCCGGAGTGACGAGATTACTTCCCTTAACTGGAGTTACCCTCCCTTTCGTAGCATACGGAGGCTCCAGTCTGGTGGCAAACTATGTTCTGATCGCGCTGTTGCTGAGGATTTCCGATCAATCAAATAAAAGGTCGTCGCCACATTTAACACCGCGGGCCAGGATTAAAGCCAGTTAGGGAATCAGCAGTCTGTCGACCAGAATCGGCGCCCTCGGACTCTGAGTCAACGCCAACAGGACAGCGTCCGAAGGCCTAGCCGGGAAGCTCTTGAGCCCGGCGCTCGGCGAGTTCAAGGTGACTTCTGCCAAATATGTCCCGCCTGATCTTCCGACTATGGCCACGAACTCGATTACTAGTCCATATGCCTTTAGAATCTCACAAGTGAGCGTGTTCGAAAAAGGCCGCGGAGGGCTGATTCCCCGCACCACTGCGGATAGGGCGGAGGCCTGTTCCAGAGAGATAGGAATATCGACTTGCTGAGAGTAGTCGTCGGTGAGTCGCAGGCGCATTCTGGCATAGGTCTCCGGTAGTGCTACCCCGACGTCTTGAACCTCAGCCGGTCTGAGCCTCTCGACTTTTGACGCCGAATCGAGTTCAACCTCTCGGAAAGGCACATTCAGCAAGGCCTCATTAAATAGGGCAACTGGCTCTTGATCAACGTCTTCTGACTCCGGGAGTCGCTCAGTACCTATTTCCGTTCGAGCCTCTACTTGACCCGGAATTATCGATTCGTCTCCGGTATCGGGAGGCTCAAGCTCCGTATCGATCCCTTCATCTACCGCCTTTGACGCATTAGTATCGCTCGGCACGGCTTCTCCTCATTCCGACATTAAGCACGAAACCCATGCAAATTGAAAAGGCTACGGTAGCAGATCCCCCGTAGCTCATGAACGGAAGCGGGATACCGGTAATCGGCATGATTCCCATAGTCATGCCGGCATTCTGGAAAACCGAATAGACGACTAAGGCGAAGATGCCCCCACAGAGTAACCTCCCCAAAAGGTCCCTGGCAGACTTCATCGCCGACCAAATTCTAAAGGATAAAAAACCATACGCAATGAGCAATCCACCTGCGCCGATGAAGCCGAGCTGCTCGCCCACTGCCGTAAAGATGAAGTCCGTCTGCTGTTCCGGCACATAAGCGAGGTTCGTCTGCGGACCATTAAAGAGTCCTTTACCAAACAGGGACCCCGAGCCGATGGCAATCTTTGACTCGGTCAAGTTGTAGCCGGTGGTGAGTGCGTTCTTATTCGGATTCAAAAACGCCGTTAGTCTCTGGACCTGGTAATGCTTAAGAATCCCAAAGTGGACTACGAGAAAGATTACGAGGGTTCCACCAATGCCGAGCAGCAGTAGATAGCGTAGCGGGACACCAGCAACCACCAGCATTCCAGCCAGCACTATCCCCATGATCAGAGCGGTACCGATGTCCGGCTGCTTAATGACCAATCCCATCGGTATCAGTGCCATAACCAACACCGTCACAAGGCTCTTCAAGCTGCTTTCGCCCTGGTGCGTCTCGTAATAGTAGGCGACGGCCATAATCATCCCTAGGGCCGCAAATTCGGAGGGCTGAAGTTGGAATGGTCCCAGTTGGTACCACCTCTGAGACCCGAGCGCACTCTTGCCTATCCCAGTTAGCACCCCTAAGAGCGCGAGAAAAATACCGCCATAGGCAATGTATGACAAGTTTGCAAGCTTGGAGTAATCGATCAACGATACAACAATCATCACGACGAGACCGATCGCCACGAATATGGCCTGCCTTTGCAGGTAATACTGTGGACTTAGGCCAGCTGCCGCCAGCTTATCCTTAGTAGCCGAATAGACCATGACGATTCCCATGGTCGCTATGCCGAGGACTACAACGACCAACGAGTAATCAAACCTCAGAATCGTCTCCTTAAAGGCCTTTACTCTGGGGTCTTGCATTGTGAATGTCAAACTGCGAACACCTCTGTTGTGTCGATAGAGGGCAAACCAAAGGAATTTACTCCTGTAGTACAAACTAGAAGCCCCGAAGGGTACTTGCACCAGTGACACAGCGACAATACTTCTCCGGCGCGGGTGATTAGGATTTAGTCGAAACCTCGGCACGAGGAAAGGTGACGTCGGTCCTGACCGATCGGCACGGATCTAACGGACTTCGCATTACGAACCTGATAGCGAGGGCACCCGACAATTCCAGAGCAATTGAGCCCTGTTCCAATAAGTTTCCAAGTTAGAACCTAACAAGCTCTAAGATCAAACTACATTATGAGTGTGCGATGCGGACTATTTCGGATGAAGCCGCAGGGATTTAGGAGAGTTTCCAGATGAGCCTGTTCCGTAGGATGTCTCAGGTTTTTCAACAGAAGGCCAATACCGCCCTCAATAAAGTTGAAAATCCAACTGAGGCGCTTGACCTCTCTTATGAAAAGATGCTAGAAAACCTTCAGCAGGTGCGCAGGAGCATCGCCGATGTCCTCACTTCCCAGAAGAGGCTCGAAGCCCAGAGGGCCCAGCTGCAAGCCCAGTACGACAAGTTGCAGGGACAGGCTAGGCAGGCACTGCAACAGGGCCAGGAGGAACTGGCGAAAACGGCACTCGGAAGGGCGCAGAGTCTTGAGGGTCAGGTGACGGCGCTAGACCCACAGATTGAGCAGCTGAAAGGACAGGAGCAGGCCCTGGAAGCCACCGCTCAAAAGCTGTCGTCAAAGCTAGAGCTTTTCCGTTCGCAACGAGAGACAATGAAAGCCCAGTACACGGCTGCAAAGGCTTCAACCCAGGCGATGGAAAATCTGACCGGCCTTTCTGAACATATGACAGATGTTACCTTGATGATGGACCGCGCACAGGAAAAAATCACCCGCGCCGGAGAAGTATTGTCGCTGTGTCACTGGTGCAAGTACCCTTCGGGGCTTCTAGTTTGTACTACAGGAGTAAATTCCTTTGGTT
>JABEUO010000103.1 GCA_013044415.1 Acidimicrobiaceae bacterium | reverse complement strand
TCAGCGGAAGAGTCTTTTCAGCGGAAGAGTCTTGTCGACGGAAATTCAGTATCGGACGAAGTTTGTGACTGCGTCGTATCGCTTAGCAGCTCCAGTTACCTGCCACCTCTCCTCGAAAGAGTCATCGGATAGCACCGTAGTGATGATTTGGTAGTTGTCATTTCCACAGACGTGCCCGCTTTGCCATGTCCCTCTCCTGAGGTCGAGGTCGACGAAGGGCCTTCCGTCAGAAAATGCTACCGACACCACGGCAAAACGTTCGAGGCGACTCAGTTCGAGTCGCCTCGTCGCTGTTCCGTTGTAAGCCCCGAAGCGCAGCTCACCGGCTTCACTCATCGTCGCCCTAACCAGAGTGTCGTAGTCGCTTAGTGACTCCCAGGCAGAAATTGACGCTGTCCCTTGGAAGTGGCCGTCCGACTCTAAGACGTGATCCTGGATACGACGATCGACCCGCCAATTGCCGAGGAGAAATTCCAAGGTATCCAAAATCCCCATAAGAGGGCAGTCTAGCTTTTGTGAAGCTTTCGATGCCTGGCCCTGCAGGGCAGCTTGCCCGAAAATCCACTCGACATAACGCCC
This sequence comes from Acidimicrobiaceae bacterium, assembly GCA_013044415.1. Classification (GTDB taxonomy): domain Bacteria; phylum Actinomycetota; class Acidimicrobiia; order Acidimicrobiales; family Acidimicrobiaceae; genus JABEUN01. The sequence continues at coordinate 21,841 of JABEUO010000103.1, read as the reverse complement.
CCCCACTGGCTAATCCGGGAGATTCCGCCAAGCGGACACTTCAGGAGGTGGCAGCGGTGATCAGGTGGTAGAGGAGGACAAGCTGTGCTATGGCTAGCGGCTCGCTCCTCACCCCGGGAGAGATCTGTCCTATCGCCGCCGGTACGGGCTGATCTAGCCCCAAGTGGCGCCAGATTACCTCTTCGACGCTCTTGGAGAGTTCACTCCTAGCCCCGCCATGGACGTGAAGGGCGTCGACCGGCTTTCCGTCATCGTCGCGAATTAGCTTTAGGTGAATTGCCTCTCGGGTGTCACTACCTAAGACGTCGGTGAGGTCGGGGTGGGCAATGGTGGGCCGAAGGAGGATCTCGGCATTCATCGTTTGAGAGCCGTCCTCATTGCTCGCTGGCTTGAAGCGAATGACTATGTCGGCGTGGGCACGTTGGGGACGAATATAGGCCTGAGACTCGGGTTCCCTCCGATCTAGGTCCTGAATTACCTGCTCTTTTGTATATCCGCGCTGGGTGGTATCCCTCTTTATTTTCCACGTACGCCTCACATCTTCGGGTGGATCGAGGAAAACAGTCACGTCAAAGCAGGCCCTGGAGAGCTTTGAGTAGAGGGGGAAGAGGCCCTCTACGATAACGAAGTCACTCGGAGTCAGCAAGGTCGGACGATCTAAGGTCCCGTGCGAGTGGCTATAGACGGGTTTCAGGATTGGCTGTCCAAGGGTGAGGAGCTGGAGGTGCTGTTCCATGATGTCTAGGTAGTTGCACTCGGGATGTAAGGCGGTGAAGGGGAGTTCCTTCCTCTCAGACCTGTCGTATCGGTGGTAGTCGTCGGTGCACATCGAAGTGATCTGATCAGATCCGAGAGCCTCGACGAGCCCCCTAGTTAGCGTGGTTTTCCCCGAAGCGCTATCACCGGCTATCGCCAGCATCGGAACGTGACGAGAGCGACTCACCTCACCCCGTACCCGCTCGAGTAGCGTGAGCCTATGTGGCATCTCTGCCCCTTTCAGCATCGATCACTTCGGAGTGATTCCCGTTTATGAAATGCGTGCCAGCATCCGTAATGACCAGGGAAGAGGTAACCCAACCTTGCTCGGTTTTCACCGGTGCAAAGAGTGGCGCTGAGTTAGTGACTCCGGTTATTACCACTACCGAATCCCCCTTTACCATCTCTGCGGGGGTCATGATCTTGTCCTTCCAGTCGGGTTCGAGCATGTTTAACCTCTTTATCTCCTCCTCCGACTGAGGCGCCAGGCGGGCTTGCATTCCCGCCCCAAGGAGCTTCGCAGCGCAAGCCGAAATTACGCCCTCGGGTGCGCCGCCTATGCCGTACAGTCCATCGAGTTCCGAGTCCTCAAGCATTACTTTGATCGACGCCATTACATCGCCGTCGGGGATCTCCACGACCTTGGCACCCATTTTGCGGATCTTGGAGATCAACTCCTCGTGTCTTGGCTTGGCTAAGACGATGAGCTTAAGGTCAGCGATCTCTTTATTGGAACTTGAGGCGATGGCCTCTAGGTTGTATTCGACCCCTTTTGCTATGTCTATTAAATCCTTGGCGGGAGCCTTGACGACCAGTTTTTCCATGTAGTAACCACTGGTCGAATAGAGGGAGCCTACTTCAGAACCGGCGATTACAGATACTGCACCATCTTGGCCTTTGGCGGCGTAATTCGTACCCTCCAGAGGATCAACTGCGAGATCAAAGGCGACGTTCTCGGTGACACCTAGTACTTCGTCGACATAGAGCATCGGAGCGTTATCCTTCTCACCCTCTCCTATCACGACCTTCGCAGAGGGGTCCATCTTTCTGAGAGAGTTCCTCATCGCTGCGGTCGCCAACTCGTCAGCTGCTACCTTGTCGCCGAGGCCAACCCGACCTTGAGCTGCGATAGCGGCGGCCTCGGTGGCTTGAAGGAGGTGACGAGCCAGTGAGGAGAAGGTAATTTGGTCCGACGAGTTTTGCTCCGACGGGTCTCTGTCGGCGATAGTATTGGCGATCTCGAGTGCTAAAGAGACGACCCTTTCGGTCGTAAAGCCGAAGTGTGTCATCGCCTTTGACCCCGGAGCAGAAGCTCCAAAGGACTTCATCACCAGGGATCTTCCTCCTGCTCCGCCGAGTGCCTCCCACCCCATGATGACGCCTGCCTCGACTACAACACGATCTTGCCCCGGACCCAAGATTTCGATTCTTTGGGCCTCGTCGAGTTCGTTGAGTCTTTCACGCCAGGGGACCGAGACTACCCTAGCCCGCACCTTGTGCCGATTTGATAGCACCTTCGCTGAATCAATCGCCAGTTGCACTTCGGAACCCGATGCCAGGATGGTTACATCGGACCACCCTCGCTGGCCGTAGACGACCCTCGCCCCATCCCTCGCCATCCATCCGGGAGTCGATGCCTCGAGGGACGCCAAGCCTTGCCGGCTGAGGATGATCGCACAAGGACCAGTCGTGTGCTCGAGGGCGGTTCGGTAGGCCTCGGAGGTCTCGTTAGGATCCGCAGGTCTTAGGACCATTAGGTTCGGTATCGATCTGAGCGCCGCTAGATGCTCGATTGGTTGGTGGGTGGGACCATCCTCCCCGACGGCTATCGAGTCGTGGGTGAAGATGTAGATTACCGGCAACCCCATAATCGCTGAGAGGCGAATTGACGGGCGCAGGTAGTCGGAAAAGACCAAGAAAGTCGAGCAGAAGGGTCTGAAGCCACCATGGAGGGCTAGGCCATTCGAGCAGGCCGCCATGGCGTGCTCCCGAATCCCAAAGTGGATTATCCTTCCCGAAAAGTCTTCCTTGGTTATCGGCTTGAAGTCGACCTTAGTCCCCGTCGATTCGGCGAGATCGGCGGAACCACCGACAATTGAAGGCATCTCCTTCATGATCGCTTGGAGATTCTTCTGCGAGGCCACCCTGGTCGCTAGGGTACTGCCCACCTCGAAGTCGACAAGCGAGTCGAGCGCACCCTTCGGGTCGACGAGACTAAATGGGTCGGTACCTAGCGCCCTGAGGTCTTGCTGCCACTTGGTATAGCTCAGGGTTTTTTCCTGGACGATTCGATCTAGGTACTCCCTAACCTCATCGGGCACGTAGAAGGTCGGCTCTAATGGCCATCCAAATCCAATTTTGGTAGCTTCAGCCTCATCTTTCCCCAAGGGTCCGCCGTGAACTACGCTCTTCCCCGCCTTATTTGGGGCACCGTAACCGATTGTCGTTTTCACGGCGATCAAGGAAGGACGGGACTCCTCGTCGATCGCCTTTTGGAGCTGAGCTTCGATCTCCGCTAGGTTCTCACCGTCTTCGACCCGCAAGGTGTGCCAACCATAGGCACTGAAGCGCTCCAAGACGTCGTCTGTACAGGACTGGTGTCTCGGACCGTCGATGGTTATGTCGTTGTCATCGAAGCAGACAATCAGCTTGGAGAGGCCGAGGTGACCGGCCAGCGACCCGGCCTCGTGCGATATGCCCTCCATCAGGTCGCCGTCCGATGCGAGAACAAACGTCTTGTGATCGACTAGCTCGACCTCGCTCGGCTGGTTTATCCTCGCAGCCGACATCCTTTCGGCTAGGGCTAGCCCCACTGCGGTAGCGAACCCCTGCCCCAGGGGACCGGTGGTGACCTCAACGCCGGGTGTATGGCCAAATTCCGGATGACCAGGCGTCCTCGAGCCAAGCTGCCTGAATCCCCTTAGATCTTCGATGGAAAGGTCGTAGCCGAAGAGGTGTAAGAGGGAGTATAAAAGTGCAGAGCCATGGCCAGCGGAGAGTACGAAACGGTCCCGGTCCGGCCAGTTTGGTACTTGAGGAGAGAACTTCAAGAACTTGGAGTAGATCGTATAGGCCACCGGAGCGAGTCCTAAGGGAAGGCCCGGGTGACCCGAATTGGCCGCTTCGACTTGGTCTATCGACAGCATCCTTATCGCCGTAGTCGCCAGCCTGTCTAGGGTCGCTTGGGTCAACTGTTTGTCGCTCACGAGAGGGCCTCCGTCGCTAGTTTTCTCAATTCTGCGGTAGCCGCCCGAAGTCCTTCTGGGTGGTTGAAAAGGCCGCTACCCGCTACAAGGGTATTGGCCCCAGAGCTCGCCGCCCCACTTATCGTCGCCGAAGATATTCCACCGTCGACCTCGAGTTCGATGTCAAAGCCTGATTTCGTTATTAGCTCCTTGGCGCTGCGAATCTTCGGCTCCATCGTCTTTATATACTTCTGCCCGCCGAATCCTGGGTTTACCGTCATGATCAAAAGGAGGTCTATCAGGTCGACTACGTTCTCAACCTCCGAAATTGGAGTCGATGGATTGAGGGCTACCGCCGCCTTGGCACCTAGTGATCGAATTTGGCCAAGGGTTCGATGTAGGTGTCTTGTCGCCTCTACGTGCACGATGATGATTTCGCAGCCGGCATCGATATATCGTGATAGCGAGTTTTCGGGGTCCTGGATCATGAGGTGTGCCTCAAAGCCAAGCGAGGTGTCTTTGCGACAAGAAGCGATGATGTCGGGTCCCATGGTGAGATTTGGGACGAAAACACCATCCATAACGTCCCACTGAATCCTGTCGACCCCGGCCTCTTCGAGGCGGGCACATTCCTCGCCGAGGCGAGAGAAGTCGGCCGGAAGCACCGATGGGACAATTCTTACTCGCTCTTGTATCATTCCCGAGGCTCCCTTTGCTTGGCCATCGTGCAAAGAATATGGCCACGCTATAGCTGTGGCACTCTTCCCTTTACGCTATTACGACGCCACTTGTTCCCCTATCCCACATAGGGGGGATATTAAGAGTGAGAATGTCGAACGACCTAACCTGGGCTACGGCGTAGGTAGAGGTGAATAGTTAAAATAAGCGAACAGTTAAAATGACATATGGTCCGTCAACTATGCCGGGCGAATCGAAACCTTAGCCGTTTTTTGTACGCTAGAGCCGGACAGATCTCTGAAGGCGACTTCTTAGTTTCGCAGTCTTAGGGCAAGTGGGGTCCTTCCTTGGTAGATTCAGAGGTTGCCGTCGATGTTTCATCGTGACCGATGCATTGCATCTCTCCTTGAGTTCGGATGTGGAAAAGTTGGATAAGGCGCCGATCAGGGTACTTCTGGTAGATGATCACGAGGTGATCCTCGACGGGCTGTCCTCGATGTTTAGGAGGCATCAGGAGAGGGTGTCGATATGCGGTCAGGCGAGGAGTGCCACCGAGGCACTGGCTTGGCTCAATGGGTGCGAAGCTGACGTTGTCCTTAGTGATATAAGGCTCGGCGGGGAGTCTGGAATCGACCTTTGCAGGGAGATCGTGAAACGGAACCCAGAACTCCCGGTGGTGCTGTTCACCGTCTACGACGATGAACAGTATCTCTTTGAGGGACTTCGCATAGGAGCGAGGGGCTTTCTTCTAAAGCAGGCGAGGTCTGAAGAGTTAGTGGACTCTCTCGAACGAGTCGTCAAAGGGGAGATTGTTATCGACCCAGCTATCGCCGGAAGGGTGGCCCTCTTTGCCGCCAGACTCCATTCGGGCGAGTTTTGGCCGGGTGCACACCTGGGACTCACTAAGAGGGAGAGCGAGGTCTTGGACCTCGTCGTAAGGGGACTTTCCAACCGAGGGATAGCGGCCAAGTTGATCCTCGGTGAGGAGACGGTAAAGACCCACCTCTCGTCGATCTATCGAAAGCTAGAAGTGCGGGATCGGACCCAGGCGGTCGCAGTCGCGATGAGAGAAGGGATCTTTCACTAATGGCCAACCAGATAGATCAGCTCCACTTACTGAGGGCAGTCGCTTCAGCTACCGCAGAGGCATCGGATCCGCCCCAGGTGGCCAGGGCGGTCGCAGAAGTTGTCGTCAAAGCCGTCGGGGCGGACGTCTGTTTCGTCCATATGGTCGACCTTGAGAGACGGAGGATTTCCCTCATCGGGGCGACCCCACCATTCGACCTCCTGACCGGGAATATAGAGTTAGCCATTGGTGACGGGGTGGCAGGTTGGGTAGCACAGACCGGCGAGGTCGCCATCGTTCCAGATAAGTGGAAGGATTCCAGGTATAGGTATATACCCGAACTCAAAGGGGAGAACTTCGTATCCCTCGTCTCTGTACCGATGAAGAGGGGTGCTGCGGTTGTGGGGGTGCTAAATGTCCACTGGGCAAAGGAGCTTACTGATTTTGATGAAGTCGCCGAGATCCTGAGCGTTGTCGGATCCCTCCTCGCCCCTTCCCTCGAGTCGACCGCGCTTTTGGATCGCCTCGCTAAGAGGGAGCATGAGTTGGCCAGGTTCGCTCAGGTGACTATCGACTCGCAGGAGTCAGAGCGTAAGCGGATCGCCACCGATCTTCACGATGGAATCGGTCAAGGCCTACTGTCCTTGCTCTTTCACCTCGACGCAGCGGAGGGCGCAGCATTTGATGACCCTCTTGTTGTGATCAGCGAGATCTCTCGGGCAAAGGAGCTCGCCAACGCCACCCTTGAAGGGGCGCGAGATTCCATAAGGCGCCTACGCCCAGGGGTGCTAGACGACCTTGGCTTGCGTTCGGCCCTTGAATCGCTTTTTAGGGTCCCAGGCGGTTTGATTTCAAATGTTGACGTGGATGACGTGCGCTTGGAGTCACACCTGGAGATTGCGATCTTCAGGGTCTGTCAAGAGGCCCTGAGTAATGTTTTGAAACATTCGCACGCCATTTCGGTTGCGGTCAAACTGAGGGTAGCCGATGATGGCGTGACACTTTCAATCTCCGATGACGGTGACGGCTTCGATTCGGGCCTAGCGAGCAGCGAGGACCATTTTGGGCTGTTAGGTATGCGCGAGAGGGTGGAGTTGTTCGGCGGTAAGTTTGACATCTACTCAAAGCTTGGCTTCGGCACTAGGCTCACCTTCAAGTTTCCTAACCAAGCAATAACGGATAGCTGAAATTACCGATAGCTAACCCAGTTCTGCTAGGTGTTTTAGAACGAGTCGGCACTTTCGGGTCCACCGGATAGGGGCGCTCCAGCGCCCGCTGAGCCACACGACCAAAGCGTTGGTCGCCAGCTTAATTTCGGTCGCGAAAGCGGAATTTATCACCGTAGAGTCAATTGCGCCAATCAGTCACGGTCCACCAGCGGATATCGGTGTGAGAGGTGCAAGCGATCGGTCACCACAATTCAGTTTTGTCCTGTAGCACTAATTTGTCGCGTAGATCTAATTTGGCGTGGTCAACCAGCCGAAATTGACGCTTTGGAGTTTGCTCGGGCCAATTCCAAAAGGGCCGCCTGAGCGTCTTTGGAGTTCTCTTGTTTCCCGGACCAAATCCTCATTGGTCGGTCCTGTAGGGCCCTTCCATAGGAGAAAGTAAGCGGCCAGGGTAGCGGTCCAAGCTTGTTCATCGCCGCGAGGTGAGCGGTAGCCCTCTCCTCTTGTTGCCCACCGGATAGCAATGCGATCCCGCCTACCGCCGCCGGAACGTTCCTCAAGTAGCAGTTGACCGTCGCTTCGGCTACTTCGGCGGTGGACACCTGCGCAGGAGAGTCTGAAGCGGGTAGGACCATAGATGGTTTCAGAACCATCGCCTCTAATTTGACCTCCAGCAACCTCAGTTGTTCAAAGACCGCCCTAAGGGTCTTTTCGGTAACCGAATAGCACACCTCGATAGAGTGTTCCCCGTCCATTAGGACTTCGGGCTCCACGATAGGAACGAGACCCGCCTCTTGGCAGATCTTTGCGTACCGGGCTAGTGCGTGTGCGTTGGCTGCTATGCAAGCTGGAGTAGGGTTAGTTTCCGAGATCGAAATTACCGCACGCCACTTAGCGAAGCGGGCTCCGAGCCCGTAGTACTCTTCTACACGTTGGCTTAGCCCGTCGAGTCCCTCGGTCACCGTTTCGCCGAAAAAGCCGGCTAGGGGTTTGGCCCCGGTATCAACTTTAATTCCGGCGATTATCCCATTAGCCTTGAGCATCTCGACGAAGCCAATTCCGGCACTGGTGGTCTGGCGGATAGTCTCGTCATAGAGGATCACCCCGCTGATCCACTCGGAAAGACCAGGTGAACTGAATAGCATTTCGCGCCAGCTCATTCTCGTCTCTGTGCTGGAGACTATTGAGAGTTTGTCGAACCTTTTTGAGAGGGTCGGGGTGCTCTCATCTGCGGCGAGGATCCCTTTCCCCCTAGCCATAAGGCTCCTCGTCGTCGCGAGAATTTCTTCATGGTATGAATCCTTCAAATCAAACACCCCTTTTCACTGGCCCAATTCACTCGCACTTCGCAATGGTTGCAGTTGACCGACGCAGAAGAAGATCCAACTATAACTTCGATGCTACTTTTCAATTCTCCCTCACCGCCTCCCCCGGTGGTATGAACTTGGGTGTTAGCGAGACCTCATTTGTGGAGACTAAGAAACCGACGAAGTTGCCAATCGCACTCGGATAGCTCGTAGCACTCCGGACGATTAAGTGGAAGTTCCTTACCAGGGGGAGGGGGTCACGGGAGATTGCATGGAGTGATCCCTCTTTGAGCTGACGTGAAACCGCCTCACGGGAGACGAGGGCGATGCCGAGGCCGACTTCGGCGGCGTCGATAATCGCACCATTCGAGCCGATGGTTAGGGTCCTTGGGGAGATGGCCATTTCGGCCAGAAGCTCGAGTGCGGTCTCTCTGGTTCCGGACCCGACTTCGCGTAGCAACCATGTCGCACCTTGAAGCTCATCTCGAGTCGCGACCACGTTGCGTCGAGTCGTCGAGTCGCCGATCTCATTATGGGTCCCCTCGAGGTGGGACGGGAAAAGTTCAGGCGCAGCGGTAACCAGCACCAGTTCGTGCCTCCTAGTCGCTAAGGACGCCAGTTCCTCGCCCCTCGTTGGCCTCCCCGCCACAACTAGGTCGACCCGGTGGGTGATCAGTAGGTCCATCACCCGCTCTTTGTTGCCGACCTCGAGTGTCACCTTCATCTGTGGTCTCTCCACAAGATAGCTCCGAAGCCAGCGGGGTACCAAGACCTCGCCGGCGGTAGTGACAGCGCCGATCCTGAGGATTTGTGTGGCCGGATCCGATTCGGCGATGGTCGCTAATTCGGCCTCTTCTAAGAGCCCTAAGATGCGCTTGGCATAGGAGTAGAGTACCTCGGCGGAGGGAGTCCTTCTCAAGCCTCGACCCTCCCGGTCAAAGAGGGTAACCCCAAGGTCTTCCTGCAGGGTCGAGAGCGAGGAGGATACCGCTGCCTGACTTACGAAGAGGGAGGCCGCAGCCCCTTTGATCGATCCAGACTCGATTACCGCGATAAAAGTCTTCAGCTGGCCAGGGGTCATAGTTAACCTTTTAGTTGATTGAATACGGTAAAAACCAAGAAAAAACTGAATGCTTTACTCAAAGAGAGATCGTAGCATCGCATTGTCGGGGTTCGACCTCAAGACCATCGGACCCACGCTCTGTATTAGGTCTGCTCTGACCCTAAGCGGAGTGAGATTTTGTGGTTTTGGATCGAGAATCGGGGTTGGCATGGAAGTCGAAATTGATCAAGCGGAAACGTCACGATGGGGGGCAGGGGTTATCCCCTATACCAAGATGGGTTTTTGGCAACCCGACTACGAACCAAAAGATAGCGATATTTTGGCGGCTTTTCGAATTACCCCACAGCCCAACGTCCCACCCGAAGAGGCCGGTGCGGCGGTGGCCGGAGAGAGTTCCACCGCCACCTGGACGGTTGTTTGGACCGATCGCCTGACAAGCTACGAGCACTATCAGGCCAAATGCTATCGGGTCGACCCAGTCCCGGGTAACCCGGAGCAGTTCATAGCCTATATTGCGTACGATCTTGACCTCTTCGAAGAGGGTTCGATCGCAAATATGACCTCGTCGATCATAGGAAATGTCTTTGGATTCAAGGCACTTAAGGCCCTGAGGCTCGAGGACCTTAGAATTCCGCCCCACTATACCAAGACCTTCCAAGGACCACCACATGGGATAGTGATGGAGAGGGAGTACCTCAATAAGTTCGGTCGTCCGCTGCTCGGGGCGACTATTAAGCCCAAGCTTGGCCTTTCAGCGAGGAACTACGGAAGGGTCGTCTACGAGGGTTTGAGGGGTGGTCTCGACTTTACTAAAGACGACGAAAACATTAACTCACAGCCATTTATGCGCTGGCGAGATCGCTTTCTCTACTGCATGGAAGGCGTGCAGATGGCCCAAGCAGAGACCGGAGAGGTCAAGGGACATTACCTCAATATCACCGCAGGGACCATGGAGGAGATGTACGAGAGGGCCGAGTTTGCCAAGGAACTCGGAAGCGTCGTGGTAATGATCGACCTGACCATCGGTTATACGGCGATGACTTCGATGTCAAAATGGTGTAGAAGAAACGGAGTGCTACTGCACTTGCATCGGGCTGGCCACTCCACCTTCACCCGACAGAAGAGTCACGGGGTCAACTTTAGGGTACTCGCTAAGTGGTCGAGGCTCATCGGAGTAGACCATATCCACGCCGGTACGATAGTTGGGAAACTCGAAGGCGATCCTAACTCCGTACAAGGCTACTACGACACGCTAAGGCTCGACAAAGTCAGTGCAAATCCGGTCAGGGGACTTTACTTTGACCAGGATTGGGCATCGATGCCCGGGGTGATGCCGGTGGCATCTGGTGGCATCCATGCAGGTCAGATGCATCAGTTGCTCCACTACCTAGGTGACGACGTCATACTCCAATTCGGAGGCGGAACTATCGGCCACCCGATGGGAATCGCCGCCGGAGCTTCGGCAAACCGGGTCGCACTAGAGGCGATGGTCAAGGCTCGAAATGAGGGTCGGGACTTCCTTCAAGAAGGTGAAGTGATACTACGAAAGGCCGCCCAGGGTTCGCCGGAGCTTGAGGCCGCCCTTGACGTATGGGGAAGCATCACCTTTGATTACGAATCGACCGACACCCCAGACGTCGTAGCGACGCCATCATTTTAGAACAGGAGAAAATAATGCGAATTACCCAGGGAGCCTTTTCATTCCTGCCAGACCTCTCCGACGAGGAGATTTTGGCCCAAGTCTCATACAGCCTGAACTCGGGTTGGTCGGTGTCGGTGGAGTTTACCGACGATCCTCACCCGAGGAACACCTATTGGAGTATGTGGGGGCTGCCGATGTTCGACCTCTCAGAACCCGCCGGGGTTCTCGAGGAGATCAATCGATGCAGGCAGACATACCCGAACCACTACATAAGGGTCAACGCCTTCGACTCGTCATATGGCAGACAGACGACTGCCCTTTCCTTTATCGTCAACCGACCGGCGGATGAGCCCGGCTTTCGCCTTTCACGCTCCGAGGGTCACGATCGAAGGATCAACTACTCGATCACGTCGTATGCGTCGGAGAAACCCAGCGGTCAGAGGTACTAAGCCTTCGGCGTAGTTACTCGACATTCTTCGAGGAGGATAGTTGGACAAATCGACTAAGAAGAGTTGGGACTTCCAGATGAACGGTCCTGATCAGCAGCGATCCGCAGATTCGAAAAAGGCCCAAAGCGAAGGTGGCTCCGACGGCGGAGCCCAGTGGAGGGCTCTGCTTGACGACGATCTGATCGATCTCAATGAAGAACGGGAAAAGACACAGATCGACGCTATCCTCGCCAGATTGGACGATGAGTTAGTCGGATTGGGTCCGGTGAAGACGAAGCTTGCGGAAATATCCTCCCTTCTGCTCGTGGACCGAATGCGCAATCGCTTCGGGTTAACTTCGTCGAGACCCAATCTCCATATGTCCTTTACCGGTAGTCCCGGTACGGGAAAGACGACGGTAGCGATGAGAATGGCCGAGCTGCTACATTCCCTCGGCTATCTCAAAAAGGGACACCTCGTCGCAGTGACCAGAGATGACCTGGTCGGGCAGTATATAGGCCACACTGCGCCAAAAACCAAAGAGGTGCTCAAAAGGGCGATGGGCGGGGTGCTATTCATCGACGAGGCTTACTACCTCTATCGGCCGGAAAATGAGCGCGACTATGGCCAAGAGACTATAGAGATTCTCCTACAGGTGATGGAGAATCAGCGAGATGACCTAGTGGTAATCGTCGCAGGTTACAAGGACCGGATGGATAGTTTTTTCGCATCTAACCCCGGGCTGAACTCGCGCATCGCTCACCACATTGACTTTCCCGACTATTCGATCGAAGAACTCGACCAAATAGCGAGATTGATACTGAAAGAGCAGGCCTACTACTTCTCCTTTGACGCCGAAGTTGCCTTTCGAGAGTACTTGAGCAAGAGGATGTCTCAACCCTACTTTGCGAACGCGAGGAGCGTAAGGAACGCAATCGAAAGGGCCAGACTGCGCCAGGCTAACCGGATTGTCAAATCAAAAATGGAAACTATCTCCAAGGACGATCTGATGAAGATATCCGCTGACGATATCCGGATGAGTCGTGTCTTTTTAGATAGCTGATAAGGCCGACTTCGCAGGCGATGACCCGTCCTGGAGGGTTTTTGCCTTAAGGAGAAGCCGCCTGGTAGCGTGGCGTTTTTGCCTCAGTTCCGTACCATGCTGGCTATTCGGACGTCACGTGTATTTGCAAAGTTCACCACCACATGACCAAGGTTTTCTTCGGAGCATACCAAATTTGAGACAGCCGAACCGATGGGGCTAGGCTCATTTGCGGACATGAGCGCCAATGATTCGAGGAATTGTGATGAGCGGAATTGATTTACCGAGCCTCAAGGGTGATATCGCGAGGTGGCTCGTAGAGGACATTGGCCACGGCGACTTAACCTCAGATTTGACGATAGAGGATGGCGCATTGGCCACCGGGGTGCTTGTCGCCAAGCAGAGCGGGATCGTGGCCGGACTCGACGTCGCCAGGGAGGTGTTTGTCTTCTTGGAGGAGAGCTTCGAGTTTCGAAAAAGGGTCGTAGATGGCCAGAGGGTGGATAAGGGTGAGGTCATCGCCGAGCTCTCCGGGAGTGCCAAGGCGATGCTAAAGGGTGAGAGACTTGCTTTGAACCTTCTCCAGCGCATGTCGGGTATCGCCACTATGACTAGTGCGTTCGTTGCTGAGACCCTAGGGACAAAGGCGAAGATTCTAGATAGCAGGAAAACCACCCCAGGTCTGCGCTCACTCGAGAAGTATGCAGTCAGGATGGGGGGCGGTTACAACCACCGCTTCGGACTATTCGACGGGATACTAATCAAGGACAATCACATCGTCGCAGCCGGGTCGGTCTTCAAGGCCACTAAGAGGGCGGTCGAAAATGCTCCGCACCACCTCGTCGTAGAGGTAGAGGTCGGGACGATCGCAGAACTTAATGAGGCACTCGAGGCGGGCGCTGGTTGTGTGCTCTTGGACAATATGACTACTTCAGATATGGCGCAAGCGGTCGAGGTCGTAAATGGTCGAATTCCGATCGAGGCCAGTGGGAATATGACCTTACCTCGGATTCGGGAAGTTGCCCTCTGTGGTGTCGATCTAATTTCGGTCGGTGCACTGACCCATTCGGCGACTGCGGTAGATATCTCCCTAGACTTTAGTTTAGGTAAGTCCGCAGAGATCGAATAAGGCCCTCGTCGCTTAGGGTGAGAGACCTAAGAAAAGTAGTTGATCTGATCCAGGACCAAAGCGTCTCGTGAAGGACGGGTAATTTACATGACAGTTACATCGGTAGACCTTATAGAACAGATTCAAGAGGTGAAGAGGCAGAGGAACGCAGTTATCCTCGCCCACTCGTACCAGAGGCCGGAAGTCCAGGACGTGGCGGACTACGTCGGGGATTCCCTTGGCCTATCCCGTCTCGCCGCCTCTACCCCCGCTGACGTGATCGTATTCGCAGGTGTCTACTTCATGGCCGAGACAGCGGCCATCCTGAACCCGAATAAGACCGTGCTCATTCCGGATCCAGACGCAGGGTGCTCCCTTTCGGACACTATTTCGGCAAAAGACGTGCAGCTTTGGCGTGATGAGAATCCAGACGGCCAGGTGGTCGCTTATGTAAATACCTCGGCCGAGGTAAAGGCGCTATCAGACGTGTGCGTAACCAGCGCCAATGCGGTGGAGGTAGTCGCCCAGTTAGACACCAGCCGTCCTATCTTCTTCCTGCCGGACATGTTCTTGGGTGCTCACGTCGAGAGGCAGACCGGGATCAAGATGCATATTTGGATGGGGGAGTGTCACGTACACGCCGGGATTGGTACCAAGGAGATCGAAGAGACCCTTTTGGCCCACCCAGAAGCCGAGTTCATGATCCATCCCGAATGCAGCTGCGGTAGTTCGTGCCTCTACCTCAAGCCCGACGCTAAGATGCTCTCCACCGAGGGGATGGTCCGTTACGCCCAGGGGTCGCAAAGGAACGAATTTGTGGTTGCAACAGAAGTCGGAATCGTGCACCGGCTCAACGCAATGGCACCGGGCAAGAAGTTCCTCCCGGTCAAAGATGATGCAATATGCGAATATATGAAGATGATCACCCTCGAGAAGGTGTATGACTCCCTCGTCGAGGATAGGTATGTAGTCAAAGTAGACCCCGAGATAGCTAAGAAGGCTAAGAAGGCTATAGATGCGATGATCAAGGTGGGTTAGTTTTGTCTTTCCACGAGGCGTACGAGGCAGACCTATTAGTCGTTGGAAGCGGAGTCGCCGGTTCCTACGCCGCCCTCGCAGCGGCGGAGCTCGGAGCAAGGGTCGTCATGATCACCAAAAGGGGCCTCCTCTCTGGTTCAACTCCGTGGGCTCAGGGGGGTATCGCCTTCCCGGTCGGGCGGGAGGATGTCGGACAGCACGTAGCCGACACGGTGAAGGCGGGCCGGGGCCTCAGCGATCCAGAGGTAGCGAGGGAGCTGCTAGATGAGAGCCTCGACCACCTTAGTTTATTGATCAAAAAGGGGATGAAGTTTGACCCTGGGCTGGCTCGAGAAGGCGGACACTCCCGGGCGAGGGTAATGCACGCCGGAGGGGATAGGAGCGGTCTTTTTCTGCTCAACTTTCTCCATCAACACCTGCCTTCGAGGATCAAAATCCTAGAAAATAGGTTCGTTTTCCGGTTAGCCGCCGACGATAATGGGGTCCACGGTGCCTACTTCGTTGACGACTCAAAGCGGGTAGGTGCCATAAGCGCCGGCGCCACACTGCTCGCAACTGGTGGCTCGGGTCAACTTTTTGAGGTGACTACCAACCCCTCAGAGGCTACGGGCGACGGAGTAGCGCTAGCACTGATGGCGGGGTGTGTAGTAAGGGACATGGAGCTGATCCAATTTCACCCCACGGCACTTTTGGACGGAACCCTCGTCTCTGAAGCCTGCCGCGGCGAAGGCGCCAAGCTTATAAATGCCGCCGGCGAGCCTTTCATGGCAAGATACGACTCCGAGGCCGAGTTAGCCCCGAGGGACGTGGTGGCGAGGGCGGTCTACTCCGAGATAAAGAGGACCGGTGGGGTCTTTATAGACCTCTCCTTGATCGACGATTTCGCAGAGAAATTTCCTACGGTTTCTGCTTCGATCGAGGCGCTTGGTTTGGATTTCAGATCGGAACTCGTTCCTATCGCCCCGGCTGCTCACTACCAGATGGGGGGGATCCGCACGGATTCGGAGGGTCGTACGGGGGTTGGGAGACTCTATGCGGCCGGGGAAGTCGGAAGTACCGGCCTGCAGGGGGCTAACAGACTGGCATCAAACTCTCTCTTGGAAGCCTTGGTGATGGGGGCTCGATCCGCCGCTTGTGCAACCAAGGACCTCGAGCCGACTTCCAGAGTCGGATTGGACGAGCCTGACTCGGCTAAAGGGGTACCGAAGGCGAAGCGATCGGAAATACAGAGGATCATGTCGCAAAGTTGTAGCGTCATCCGGAGTGGACATGATCTCGAGGCGGGTCTAGGTGCGATATCTAGCATTACTCACTCGCCGTCGCTCGATCCCTACGAGCTAGAGAATTCGAACCTGTTGCTCCTCGCCACCTGCGCTATCCAGGGGGCACTCGAAAGGGAGGAGTCCCGGGGATCCCACTACCGCAGTGACTTTCCAGAACCATCTGAAGTAGTATTTCACGTCGAGCAGACCATGGATGGGGTAAAAGGAGACGGGATAAAAAGAGACGGGATAAAAAGAGACGGGATAAAAAGAGTTATCTCCAGACCCGAGGCAGCGTCGACGAACCCCCAAAGTAGATAGCTACGGTGTCGGTTTCATTTTCGGACAGCTGTGCAAAGGGACCAAGGAAGAGTCTTTTTGACCGGGGGCTGAACGAGGCGAAAAGGGATCAAATTGGTGCTTCCGTCTAACATCGAAGACCTGGCAAGAGGCTTTCCGGGTGCCTGGGCTATCGCATATGGCACCTTTGCCGAAGGCGATATTACCGAACTAGTCGAACTGGGGTCGAAGGATAGTTTCCCACTCGCCTCGGTGAGCAAGCTCTTCACAGCGCTAGCCGTCCATGTGGCGATAGAAGAGGGAACCTTGGACGCCAAGGCGCCGATGCTATCTAATTCGGCGTCGATTTACGACCTACTTTCCCACTCTTCCGGGCTTCCCTTCGGATTCCCAGAACAAGGAGACTCTGCTTTCGAAAAGATCCAATTGGATCCTTCCCTCGCCAGACGTAGGGTCTACTCGAACGTCGGCTACGAGGCCTTGGCTGACCACTTAGCAAAGGAATCCGGGATGACCTTTAGCGACTACCTTTTCGAGGCGGTGGCGGATCCCTTGGGTGCTAAGGGATTGGAGCTGGATCTGGGTTTATACAGCTCCTCTGGACCGACTGGGGCTGCGGCGGGCCTGGTCGCAAAGGTATCCGACCTCGTCGCATTGGTGAAGGGATTTATCTCCTCCGGTATCTTGTCGCAAGAGACCTTGATGCTGATCCGTGAGCCGTATCATCCCGACTTAGCCGGCCTGGTGCCGGGCTTTGGGTTCATGAGGCCATGTCCATGGGGCCTTGGACCCGAGGTGAAGGGTGAGAAGTTTCCGCACTGGACAGGAGCGGCTAACTCTGGGCACACTTTTGGGCATTTCGGCCAGTCCGGGTCGTCACTTTGGATCGACCCTGAAAACGGCTGCTTTCTGGCGACCCTGAGCTCGGTGGCCTTTGGCGACTGGGCGAAGAACCTCTGGCCAACGCTCTCCGACGCGGTGGTCGAACTTAGCGCGCCCTAGGCGGGAGACCGAATCTAAGGGACGGGAGTCCTTTCCCCATCAAGTGCCGCTCCATTGTTGCGCAACGAGCAACGGTGGCCCCATAGCGAGAGAGCGTCCTTCGCTCCCAAGCTGTTCGAGAGCCAGTCTGTGCCTCTTGCGGGAATCCACGAGGGTCTCATGATGGACCTGGGTTCCATTCTTGTAGAGTTCTACTTGAAGCGGCACGAACCGAGGGTCCCCTTCGAGATCTTTTGCATTGGTGTCGCCGACAAATACTTCGGCGACCACGTTGCCGCTCCCGTCTAACCTGCGGTATGGCACCTTGGCTCCGCCGAGGGTCTTCTTGTCCCTGGAGAGCTTGGAGACCGGCCTTGACACGCCGTTCTCGCTCACCTCGACGAGCTTGTAGACAAAGTTGGCCGTTGCCGCTCCCGAGCCGGTGACGAGCCTCGTACCGACCCCGTAGGCGTCTATGGGGGACTCTCTAAGTTCTTCAATAGTAAATTCGTCCAGATCTCCTGAAACTACTATTTTTGTCCCGGTGGCCCCGAGTGTGTCGAGTAGACCCCTGGCCCTCTTGGCCTGTAGTGCAAGGTCGCCGGAGTCGATCCTGATGGCCCCAAGCGACGTACCGAATACCGCTATCGCCCTTTCGATTCCCCTCGTGATGTCGTAGGTGTCAACTAGTGCCGTAGTGGTATGGCCCTGGGTTTGAAACTGTGATGAGAAGGCGGAGGTCTCCTCCGGGTGGAGAAGGATAAAAGCGTGGGCCACGGTTCCCGCGGTCGGGATCCCATAGAGTTTTCCTGCGGCTAGGTTCGAAGTAGAGTCGAAGCCCGCTAGGTATGCGGCACGGGCCGCCGCAACTGCGGAGTGTTCGTGGGTGCGCCTCCCTCCCATTTCGATGAGGCCCCTACCGTCGGCGGCTAAAAAAATGCGAGAAGCACAAGATGCTATCGCCGAATCCCAGTTCAAGACGGACAAGACGAGGGTTTCTAGGAGTATCGCCTCTGAGAACGGAGCGGTAATCTTGAGAACCGGCGAGTCGGGAAAGTAAATTTCTCCCTCTGGATACGCCGAGATAGACCCGGTAAATTTGAAGTCTCTGAGGTATGCGAGTGTCTTTTCGGACACTATTTTCGATCCTTCAAGGTATCCGAGGGTTTCTCGGTCGAAGCTAAAAGAGCTAATCGCCTCTTGAAGCCTTCCAATGCCCCCGACTACCCCGTAGCGCCTCCCCTTGGGTAGTCGCCTTGCGAACACCTCGAAGGTAGCCATTTTCCCGGCGATCCCGGCATTGATCGCGGCCTCCAACATGGTGTATTCGTACTGATCGGTGAGCAGTGCGGTCGAGGTGAGGTTATACAAGGTTTCCTACTGACTTTTCTTTTTAGTTGCTCGACAGGTCTTGCGATTCCGGTGCCGCGGCTAGTCGTCTCTTCTTCTTCAACTGCATAATCAGCCCGAATATCGAAAAAACGAAGAGGATGATTGAAAAAACTTCCACCGCGTCCCACAACCTTGGGACCGCTAGCCACAGAAACTCATCGAAGAAACGTTCCACCGACCAAAGGCCCACCGTGGCGATGAGCAGGGTTCCCGATGGCATCTGCTTTGCCTTGAAAAACTTTTCCAACTGGAGCGAGACGAGGAAAATGATGAAATCCTCGGTAGCTTGAAAGACCGGAACCGGGATCCGATACCCAATCTGCCCGGCGTATTGGAGGCCGTACCATGCATTGGTTGGTCGTCCCCCACCCGCATACATCAGCTGGGGTCCGAGCATTCTTCCCATCGCCCAGCTCGCCATCAGAACCGGAGTGATCAGGTCGAGTGCGACTAAGGGCCTGAGATCGGGGGCTTTTTTATGGAGGAGGTATAGGGCTACCGGTATTGCCCCTGCTATTCCTCCGAAGGAGGAGAGGCCGCCGTGCCAGATCGCAAATACCTCGATCGGGAAGGATATGTAGTACTTGATATTCGCAATTACGTGGACAATTCTCGCTCCAACAATCGCAGCACCAATTATCCAGAGAACCGAAGATGCGAGCCATTCCCAGGGGAGACCGTTGTCACGAAGTCGCTTTTCGAAGTATCGATATGCGAAATAGAAGGTGATTGCAAGGCCGATTCCGTAGGTGTGGATCTGGAGGGGGCCAATGTGAAAATCTACGGGTATCGGCTTCATGAAATACCTCCTGACGGTTGGACCAACCCGTCTACCGTCTCTTTGAATCGTGCTCGGCCTGAATAAATACCTTGGCCAACTGCACCCTAATTGAAACCGAGGACAACACCTCATGATTCTACTAGAACGAAGACGCTAACTACTAGTAGGAGATCTTGGAAAGCGGACGAGGCAAAGTCCGGTTAATTAGTAAAGTGCGAACCGGGTGGCTCTGGGAGCTGGCGGCACTATGTGGAGGGAATCCTAGTGAGGTGATTAACCGCTGATAACATGGACTTAGTCCTAGCCCGGGACCTTGCTTTGGGACTTTCTCTTTTATGCTTGCCATTAGGTGGCTGATGAGAGCGACCTAAGGAATCGAGTGGGGGTCTGTGTGCCACGAGACGGTGAGATCAAAAGGACCAAGCTCCATGCGGCGGGAAGTCCTGAGGCAAACAGGGTCCTAAGCAAACTGGCCGCCGAGATGGGTATTGAACTTCACTTTGTCGAGTTCGATCCCCAAGGGGAGCCAATTGGCCTCGATGGGTCGAGTGAAGACCTTTCCGTAGTGGAGCTTTTCTGGGCCCACGGCAGGTTCACCGGAGGTTGGGTTTCAAAGGTCACTTCAAAATTGCCTAACCTGAGATGGGTTCATTCAGATTTTGTCGGGATAGACGCAATTGACAAAGATGAATTTCTTCGTCGTGGGATAGTGCTTTCAAATGGTGGTGACAACTTCGCTAGGCCGATGGCCGAATGGGTGATGATGGGGATGCTCGTTAGCGCTAAGAGATTTATCCACTACCAAAAGCTATCGGAGGCTCGGAGCTGGGATCCGTCGGTTGAACTCGACGAACTCTCGAGGAAAAGGGTGTTTCTCCTGGGATTCGGTTCGGTAAATCGGCTGGTAGCCGAGATGTGCGAGCCCTTCAACATGGAGGTGTCGGCTTGGACTCGTACAGAGCACAAGGTTGTCCCGCCTCATCTACGGAATTATTACTTTGGCAATGAGATCCCGAGCGAGATTTATGAGAGTGACTTTCTAGTCGTCGGTGTTCCACATACTCCGTCGACTCACCATCTCCTAGGTGAAGCCGAGTTATCGCGGTTTAAAGATGACGTGGTGATTATCAATCCGGCGCGTGGGGCTATATTCGACGAAGTTGCCCTTGCAAAAGCGGTGGAGGCTTCTCGTTTTGGGTATCTGCTCCTCGATGCCTTTGAGGTAGAGCCACTGGAATCGGGCTCCGCACTGTGGGGGCGGAAAGACGTTACGGTCTACCCCCATCACAGTTGGTCATCGCCGAAGGTGACGACAAACGCAATCAACCGCATGAGGCGCCAATTGGACCTTTGGATGAGGGGTGAGGAACCGGAGGGGACCGTCGATTTCAGGGCTGGTTATTAGCGAAGAAGATCAGCTTGCCGAGCTTTCCCCGCCTACTAAACGCCTCGTAGGCCTCCTTTGCTTGGGAAAAAGGAAAGCTCAAATATTCATGAATCCTTATGTCTTGTGACTCCAAAAGGGGGACTACCTGGCGCTCCATCTTGGAGGCTAGGTAGGCCTTCTCCTCCGTCGAGCGAGCCCGGAGGGTCGAGCCCATTATCCGGCACCTCTTCGCCATCACGCTACGCAGGTCGAGCTCAAATCGAGATCCAGCTCCGACCCCGATTACGACTATTCGTCCGCCGATAGAGATCTCCTTTAGGTTCAGTTCCATATTGGCCGCCCCGACAAGTTCGAGCACGAGGTCGTAGGGGCCCGATCCCGGCATTTCGTCGGGGTGCAGAACCCTCGCCCCCAAGGATTCCAGCTCCTCTTTGTGCTGAAGGGTCCTTGAAGTAGCGGTTACCCTTGCTCCGGCTTGAACGGCCAACTGTATCGCCGCCAGGCCTACTCCACCAGCAGCACCGTGTACGCAGAGGCTCTCACCAACTGTCAGCTCCCCCTGTAAGAAGAGGGCGTCAAAGGCGGTAGTAAAGGCTTCTGGGAATCCGCCAGCCATTCCGATGTCGACGTTCTCGGGAACCCTCAAGGCTATCGAATCGGCTATGAGGGCAAATTCCGCCTGGGCGGCACCTCCGACTATTCCCATGACTCGATCGCCGACTTTAAATCGCTTTGCCTTAGGACCCGTTTCAACGACGACCCCCGCTAATTCAAGGCCAGGTATATCCTCTGGGTAGCCGTGCGGCGGGGGATAGAACCCCTTTACTTGAAGGAGGTCAGCGGCGTTCATGCCGGCCGACTTCACCTCAACCAAAAGTTCGTCGCCGAAGGGGACAGGAGTCTGCACTTCGGCCACTTCGACCTTGCCACCGGTAATTACAACGGCTTTCATCGCTCACCTCGGATTAACTTGGTCACACGCCGGACCTCGCGGCTATTTAGCGAACTTAGCCGACCCGCCCGAAACCTACCGGCACACCGTCCCAATAGAGCGAATCTATCTTCACCGGAACCGATGGGTTATCGGCAACGATTATATCTCCGCCACCGATGTAAATCCCGACGTGATCGATTGGCTGGTAGTAAAATACCAGGTCTCCGGGCTGTAGTTGATACTATGAGACCCTTTCAGTGACGTCGTACTGGGCTGCGGCATAGTGCTGGAAACTGACGCCAGCTTTTGCGACTATATAGGT
>JABEUO010000102.1 GCA_013044415.1 Acidimicrobiaceae bacterium | reverse complement strand
TCTTTGTAGCGCCTTTTGGTCCATATGTGGCAAAGCTCGTCTTGAGTCAGATCTGGAAGTCCAATCTAAAAAGGCTAAATGAAAGAATAAAGACTGATCCCCTCGAACTAAATAGGGCCTAAGGCCCATATTGACCGACTTATGTGAAACCCTCGCACTCTAAGCCTTATATTTGATAGCCGATCGAGGAAGATGGTGGAGAGTTGCCTCAATTCATAGGCGCTTCGGTAATCGTGCACCGAATGGTTGAAGACCGATTTGAGCTTCTGATACTTCATCGCGTCGGATACCCGAAAGACGACTCCGATTGGGCATGGACCCCCGCCGGCGGTGCAAGGATCGAAGGCGAAAGCCCCCTGGAGTGCGCAGTTCGGGAACTGAAGGAGGAGACCGGTATCGAACTGGAGCAGGAGCCTAGCCTCTGCTCGGTGACGGAGGACTGGTACTTCTTCCACTCGGAGGTAGAGGGAAGAAGCGTCGAAGTCGACACCGCCGAGCACGACGAATACCGGTGGGTTGGTCTCGAGGAAGCCATTGAAAAGTGTAATCCACATGTCGTATCAAATGCTTTAGCCTCCGCCTTCGGAGAAGCTACCAAGGATCCAAGGGTCCTCGAGGACTTCTTTCCGCAAGCAGCGCTGCTGGACCTCGACGGCACACTGATAAGAAATGACCACACCCTCAGCGACCTGACGAAAAAGATGCTGATGATAGCGACCGAAGTTGGCGTTACACCGCTCTTTGTGACTGCGAGGCCGCCGAGGGCGATGTGCGAGATAGTGGATCTGACGACTATCGCACCGATGTCAGTACTGATGAATGGTGCGATGATCTTCGACTGTAAGAGTCGGACGATAATCCGGGAGCAAAAGATCGAACGAGGCGCAGCGCTAGACGCTATATCTAGGCTCAAAAGGGAGATGCCCGGTACGGTCTTTGGCATCCAGAGCGGCTTCGACCTCCACGTCGAGCCGGGTTACCGTCCATCATGGCCCTCCCCGCTAAACGTAACTTTCGGACCCGCAGAGGAATACGTCTCCCATCCGGTCACCGAGATTTTGGCACGAAATCCGGAGGTCTCCCCTAAGGAGTTCCTTGCGGGGGTGAGGGAGGTAGTTTCAGATCTAGTCGAAGTAACGACCTCTTCGAGAACCGGGCTGGTCGAAATGACCAAGAAGGGGGTCTCGAAGGGATCGGGGGCGGTCGAACTACTCGAGATGCTAAATATCGAAACGCAAAATGCCGTCGCCTTCGGGGACATGCCAACCGATATCGAGATGATCTCACTAGTCGGTTTGGGAGTTGCAGTGGCAAATGCCCACCCTGACCTCCTCCATGCTTGCGACATGGTCTGTGGTTCCAATGAGCAGGACGGGCCGGCATTGA
Source organism: Acidimicrobiaceae bacterium (assembly GCA_013044415.1). Classification (GTDB taxonomy): domain Bacteria; phylum Actinomycetota; class Acidimicrobiia; order Acidimicrobiales; family Acidimicrobiaceae; genus JABEUN01. The sequence goes on along the minus strand of JABEUO010000102.1, from coordinate 3,185 downwards.
TCCTCGAGGAGATGATCTCAAAGAGGCTGTCGCTGGCGGGACACCCCGCCAGCGACGCTAAATAAGCACACCCTTGAGGAACGCCACCTGTCGCAAGTTGGTGATTCCAAAGTTGGGGTGCTAAAAAGTGCAGCTACTCCCCTTTGAAGACCGCCTTGCCCGGCCCAGATTCAAAGAAGGACTTGACCCCAATTGCGGCGTCCTCGGTAGAGAAAACCTCAGCGAAAAGGCGCCTTTCCAGTCCTTGGCCGTGCGCTAAGGAGTCCGAAAGACCAACATCGATGGCCCTCTTGGCCAGCCCTTGGGCCACAAGGGCACCCTTGGCAAACTCCCCAGCCCACTCGAGGGCTTTATCGAGAACCTCCTCTTTGGGGACTACCCGGTCGACGAGCCCAATCTCCAGGGCCTCGGCCGCAGCTACCTGGCGCCCCGAGAAGATCAGGTCCTTCGCCTTTGAGACTCCAATGAGCCTCGGCAGCCTCTGTGTACCGCCACCCCCGGGGATAATGCCCAACAAGATCTCCGGCTGGCCGAATTTAGCATTTTCCGCCGCCAGCCTAAAGTCACAGGCCAGAGAGAGTTCACACCCGCCACCGAGGGCGTATCCTGTGACCGCCGCAATGGTCACCCGGGGGATCTGGGCAATAGCGTCTAGTGCCTCGTGGAACATTCCACCCACCGCCAGCGCCTCTTTTGGACCCGCAAACTCAGATATCTCCGCCCCGGCGGCAAAAAGTCTTTCGCCGCCATAGAGAACGACCGCCCCGGGGGGATTTGCACAGAGGTCCTTGGCTGCGTCTCGCAATTCAGAAAGTAGCTCCGCCGATAGTGCGTTCATCTTCGGTCGGTCAATCCTCAGCACTACGACACCGTTTCCCTGAGGTTCCATTCTGACAAATTGGTTCGACACTTCGACCTCCATCAAGTCCCAGTCTTAAAGGGACTCTCTAATTCTGTTTCCAACTCACAAAAACAGTCTCTACTATCACACATGGTAGATGGCACCCTGATCCAAACGGATTTGCGTCAAAGAAGTCTAAGAATTACCCGTCTGATTTGACTTGGATTCAAGCCAAGCTGCAAACACCTCTTCCGCCTTTGATAGCGGGTCCAGGCTGGTCGCCCTAAAGCCCCTTGAAAACGTAGCGAGATCGACTTTTGCCAACTCGACCAGGTGTCTCATGGTCTGTTCCTCGTCTCGATTCGCCCGAATCTCCTTCAACTTTCCGGAGGTTTCCAGAAACTTGCGGTGATCGAGGATGGCTTCAAAGACCTCGTCGGTCCCGCGGTCCAGAGAGGCAACCGTCTCTAGTACCCTCGGACGCCAATCCCCCTTTGGTGCGAGGTCGAGCATCGCCTCAATGTCCCTCTTTGTCGCCCTCACGCCTTCACGATCCGCCTTGTTGATTACAAAGAGGTCCGCTATCTCCATTAGCCCAGCCTTGTTCGCCTGGATCGAGTCCCCCCAACCCGGATTAATGACCACGACGGTCGTGTCCGCCGCACCGGCCACCTCGACCTCCACCTGCCCTACCCCCACGGTCTCGATTAGCACATCTTGAAAGCCGGCCGCGGCGAGGGCCCTTGCGGCCAAGGGGACCGAAGTTGAAAGTCCTCCGAGGTGTCCCCTGGTAGCCATAGAGCGGATGTAAACCCCATGGTCGGATGCGTGGTCACCCATTCGAATACGGTCTCCAAGGATTGCACCCCCCGAGTAGGGCGAAGAAGGATCGACGGCAATTACACCCACTTCCAGACCCCGTAACCGGTAGCACCTGATCAACTTGTCGGTCAAAGTGCTCTTTCCCGCCCCTGGCGCCCCGGTAATTCCGACCAGGTATGCGGTAGAAGCGGTGCCAAAGATCGTCTTGATAACCTGAGTAGTCTGGGGTCCGTCCCTTTCGATAGCCGAAATTAATTTGGCGAGGGCGGCCCTATTACCACCGACTGCTTGCTCTAGCAACGATTTGGGGTCCTTGACGATAGACAACTTCCCTCGTTACCCCTTCCTAAAATGCACTTTACCTCCACCTATTGATCGGCACTTGGCAGTATCAAGGTGGGTCCTGTTCTGTCCGTTTTATTTTCCGTATTACGGGAGAATTTGGTCGCTTCTAGTCACGTTCGATAGAGGCGCCCAGGCTCCTAAGTTTCTCGTCCAGCCTCTCATAGCCACGATCTATGTGGGCGACCCCAGAGATCTCACTCTGGCCCTCAGCGACTAAGGCGGCGATGACCAAGGCGGCCCCGGCCCTAATGTCAGGGGCCTTGATTTGAGCCCCAGAAAGCCTATTGACCCCCCTAACTATCACGTGGTGGCCCTCGGTTCGGATGTTGGCGGCCATCCTCCTCAACTCATCGATGTACCTGAATCTCCCAGAAAATAGGTTCTCCGTGACTATCGACACTCCGTCGGCGACCGAAAGTACCGCGACGATCATCGGTTTGTAGTCGGTGGCTACTCCCGGATAAGGCAGGGTCGCCACGTCAGCAGCACGAACGCTTCCGTCTGAGCGGACCAAAAGCCCGCTCGAGTTCTCCGTTATTTCGACCCCCATCTTGCGCATCTTTCTTATCAACATCTCCATGTGGTCGTGGCGGGCACCATCTAGCTGAACCTCGCCGCCGAGGACTCCCACGGCGCAAATAAAGGTCGCTGCCTCGACTCGATCCGGGATTACCTCGTGATCCGCCGGAAGCAAACTTTTAGTACCGATCACCCTGATATTGGAGGTGCCGGCGCCTTCGACCTTCGCCCCCATCTCCTGCAGCATCGCCGCCAGGTCACAGACCTCCGGCTCCCGGGCCGCATTTTCGATCGTTGTAACGGAGTCGGCGAGCACCGAGGCCATCAGAACGTTGTCGGTTGCGGTATGGGAGGGAAACTCGAGGACAATATCCTGTCCGACTAATTCGTCGCAGACCCCACTGACGTATCCGTGGCTAACTGAAAAGGTGCATCCAAGGTGGCTTAGGGCATCGAGGTGCATGTCGATCGGCCGATGACCAAAGTCGTCGCCCCCAGGAAGCGACACCCTAGCCCTCTTACTCCTCGCCATCAATGGGCCGAGGACCACTATCGAAGCCCTCATCTTGTCGACGAGCTCGTAGCTTGCGACCGGTATGAGGTCCTCGGTTGCTGGGGTCAATATTGAAAGGGTGTTTGGGGTCTTCCAGGCCACCTC
>JABEUO010000101.1 GCA_013044415.1 Acidimicrobiaceae bacterium | reverse complement strand
CTTGACCCGCAATCCAAAATAAAGACCCCACAAAGACCAAGCAGAAAGACCAACCAGAAAGACCAACCAGAAAGACCAGGGCATCGAGCCACCCAACTCCGAGCCGGATCCCTGAAGAATGGATCCGGGTAGTCGAGGTCAAGTCCAATCGACAGACCAGAGCTAAAGAGAAACCAGAGCTAAAGAGAAAATGGGAAGGACGACGGAGTTAGTGCGCACTGGGACCTACTCGTTTTCGGGCATCCAATGTTCCTGGGCCGACACCCGCTAGTTCGGTAACGGTCCAGAATGGGAGGCGTTTCGAAACGACCTACCCAAAAGGGCATTCGACGTCACCTCCATAGTCGGCCCGGTCTATATCAATTGGCCAAATCCAGTCTTAGCCTTTCCTGATGTGGGAAAAGCGGCCAAGTGAACCTCCCCACCCACGGGCCACTGGCCATAGAAACTTCAGGCGAGGTTACAATGCAGAATTAAATGCAGCTGAACACATATTCTTCCAATTAAATCAGACCTTCCGCTTAAACTGGTCGGCACTCGACCACGGCGGCGGTCGGTTTTCAAGAAGTCGGCCCCCTCCAAGCGGACAAGACTCCATTTTGTTTGAGCGACGCTAACTCAAAGCTGTCGACAACCTTCGCCTATGCGTATAGCGTTTAACCGCAGATGCAAAGTTCTGGAGCAAATCATAAAGACCCTTCCCAACAAGAGACGGAAGGAGCAGGCGATCAAAGATCAAAGCGCAGGCGATCAAAGGCCACGACCCTGCTACTGGTGAGGCACGGCAAGACACCTACCACGGGCAAAGTACTTCCTGGAAGAAAAGCTGGCCTCCATCTGAGTGAGGAGGGTGTCGAGATGGCAAGGGCTATAGCTGAAAAGATATTTGAATCCTTCCCATCTCCCGATGCGATCTACTCCTCACCCATGGAGAGGGCCCTGGAAACGGCGGCACCATATTCAACCCTCACCAAGCTACCGATCATTGAGCACCCAGGAATCCTCGAATGCGACTTCGGTGAATGGACCGGAGCCGAGCTGAAATCCCTCTACCGACTCAAAGAGTGGAAGATAGTTCAGAGTCGTCCCTCGCTTTTTCGATTCCCAAATGGCGAATCCTTCTCTGAGATGTCCGAGAGGATGAGAAGTTTCATGCTCGAAGTGGCAGAAAAACATAGAGGCGGGGTAGTAGTAGCGTATTCCCATGCAGATCCGATCAAGGCCCTAATTTCTGACTGTTTGGGGATGCACCTAGACCAATTCCAGAGGATTTTGATCTCCGTCACTTCGGTTTCGAACATCTCCGTCTTAGACGGGCTAGCTTTCGTACAGGGCATCAACTACACCCCCGCTATTACAAAAGGAGCTTTCTAGCTTGGGCGAATCTTTTGAGTTTCCAAGGGTAGACAAGATTGCCGTCGGTGCCATCGGCGAACCCGGAGCCAGGCTGTTTTTGCTTCAATGCAGCTACCTCGGGGAACTCGTCACCATAAAGGTTGAAAAGGTGCAGATCAGCTCGCTCGTCGAGTACCTGACGGGCATCTTGGAGAGGCTCGACAGGCCGGGGCACGTCCCAGAGGACGTTGTACTCGAGGAACCTATGGTTCCTATTTGGGCCGCTAGTCAGATTGCCATAGGCTATAGCCCAACGACCGATACCATAGATGTAGAGTTCACCGAACTGATCGACGATGAAGAGTCTGCCGGGAAGCTCCGCTGTGGACTTACCAAGGAACAGGCCGCCTATCTAAGTATCGAAGGAACACGCCTAGTCAGGTCTGGCCGACCACCATGTCCACTATGTGGCTATCCACTAGATAATCGAGGACACGTATGTCCAAAGACCAACGGCAACTCAGCTCCTATTATCTAGAGGTAATGACCCTCGGAGAGGCGGAGATCCTCGGCAGGCTCCCCTATGGGTCGAACTCAACCCTGCTCATTGAGCTAACTCACCAGGGCGAAAAGGTGCGAGCGGTCTACAAGCCGGTAGCTGGAGAGCGGCCACTTTGGGACTATCCACCTGGCCTGCATAAGCGGGAACTCGCTAGCTACCTGCTAGATAGATACTTGGGAATCGGTGCGGTGCCCGAAACAATCATCAGGTCGGACCTCCCCTTGGGCGAAGGATCGCTCCAACGCTTCGTTGACGCCGACTTCAGCCAGCACTACTTTTCTCTTTTAGAAAGAGAGGAGCTCCACCCCCAAATGGCACGGATATGCGCCTTTGACCTGGTGGCCAATTCGGGTGACAGGAAGTCAGGCCACATCCTGATCGATGCTAATTCCGATCACCTCTGGGGGATTGACAACGGCTTGACCCTACATTCTTCCCCGAAGCTACGCACGGTTATCTGGGAATTTGGCGGCGTCGAAATAGACGAGGATCTAACCGACGCGTTTACCGCCATAGGCCGCCAGATCCCTTCCGACCTCGAAGACCTCTACCTTCTGCTCGATCCGCCTGAACTAGCTGCCCTAAGAAAGAGAGCAAAGAAGGTGTCGGCTACTCGGGTCCTTCCAGAAGTTGATATGGAATATCGTCACTATCCATGGCCGATAATCTGAATCCTGGTGACCTTGAGGCTCCCCTCGTCGAGCCTCCCACTAAATGCCCGATAGGATACGGCTTTCTCACAAGTAGGACTCAAAAAGCGCAGAGGTCACCAATACTCCGGGCAGAGAACCTTGAGCATTAGTCTTATCTCACACGGGACGTGAGCCGAAAGAGGTTTTGAATAGATGAAGGACACCACACTGGCCGCTCTATCGCGGGCCCCGGGTATCAAGTTCGTCTCTTTGGGCATCGCTCAACTCGAAGATTACGAGAATTACTCCAGGGGTCGATTCAGTTTTCCATCCAAATCACGCCTCATAATCGACCCAGACGGGGATGTGATTAACGAAGACGG
>JABEUO010000100.1 GCA_013044415.1 Acidimicrobiaceae bacterium | reverse complement strand
GTCGTCGAAGTTGACCTTGTTGCTCCGCTCTCCCCTCTTTTCGCTCCTGTTGGGTCGCCTGCGCCCCGATATCTCACCCTCGGCGAGTAGAGCAAGTCCCCCTTTTTTGGATATGAACCCGGCGTCAATCGGAAAGTTAGCCCGCACCAGTACCGAGTTCCTCACCGGGTGGAGATCGGAATCTAGGCTCGCCGAGATCCCTTCCCTCTTAAGCGAGGCAACCAGCGAATTAGCGGAACCTTCGGAGTCCGCAGCGATGATCACCTTGGTCCCCAAGGCGGAGAGCGAGCGGATCTTGGCTAATAGCCCCTCTTGATCCCGGCCTGAAATCCCCCAAGGCTGAACCTCGGTTGACGACCCTACAGCACCACCCAAGAAGGAGACCTCGCCTTCGAACTGGCTCAAAAGCCGGGTGAAGTCGAGGTGCAGTTCCGGGATAGCGGTATCTTTTGGAACCTTCCAGGTGCTGGCGAGCGAAGTAACTAGCGACCTCTCCTCTTCGACGAGGTCGTTGGCCCGTGCCCTGAGCCTCGAAGGCTCGACGAGCAAGACTAGGTCGTCCTTGGCGAGGAGATCGCCGATGAGTAACTCGCTTTCGGCCAAGTAGGCGAGCCAAGATTCCGCCCCATCGAAGAGTTGTCCCGTAGAGAGTCGCTCTAGGCTCTCTTTTGCAAAGCCCAAGGAGAAGGAGAGTTCCGCCGCCCTCGTCTTGGTTGGTTGATCCAAAAGTAGCTCGGTAGCGGGGTAGATCTCCACCTTGGCGACCCTCTCCCCGGATCGCTGATTGTCTGGGTCGAATATCGATATCGAGTCGACCTCGTCGCCAAAGAGGTCGATCCTGTAGGCGGCATCGGAGTCGGAGGGGAAGATGTCTACGATCGAACCCCTTATAGAGAACTCACCCCTATGCTCCACCTGGTATTCACGCCGATAGCCAAAGAAGCTGAGCTGGGAGGCCAACTCCGAGGGGTCCAAGGAGCCATCGGCGAGGATTACGATCGGGGCAAGGGAGGTCCAGGTTGGATTTAGCCTCTGCAGTAGGGCGGCGATCGGGGCGACTATCACCCGGGCACCAGATTCAGGCTCCTCACCAAGTTTCCATAGGGTCTTGAGGCGTTGGCCAGCGGTATACGCAGAAGGCGAGACCCGCTCGAATAACAGGGTCTCCCACGGGGGGAAGTAGTTGATCGAGTCGGGGTAGTAGAGCGATCGGAGTTCCGAAAAGAGCCTTCGTGCGTCGTTCAGGGTCGGCGTAGCAACGAGGATCCTCTTCTTGTTCCCTAGGTACTCCCCAAGTGCGGAGATGTAGCTGGACCATGCCCCAGAAGGCAACGAGTCACCGAGTGCCATCGGATCTGGATCCGAAGCCGCCCTCGCAAAGACACCGAGCAGTCCCTTTGGACTGAGGTAATCCTGACCGAGGATTTCAGGCCTGTCTGACATTAAATTCGCCCATCGTCTTTTCGACCCCTTGAGCGATCAAGGATAGGGCTGCGTCCTTTGCAACTTTCGCACCGAGTCTTATCAGTTCTGCCTCCTCCTTCGGGGGCGGCGAGAGCACCCAGTTGAGGACCTTGTTGCGATCGCCCGGGTGGCCGATTCCTATCCTTATCCTCTGGAAGTCGTTGCTTCCAAAGTGGGCGGCTATCGACTTGAGGCCGTTGTGACCGGCGAGTCCGCCACCGCTTTTCACCCTAACAACCCCCGCGTCAAGGTCTAGCTCGTCGTGGATCACGATGATGTTGGAGCCGTCGAATGAACCGTACTTCTTTCGCAGTGGGGCGAGTACCCTTCCGGATTCATTCATGAATGTCTGCGGGAAGCACAAAACGACCAAGGAACCGACGTAGTCGGCCTCGGCGGTCACCATCTCGTCACGTGGCCTCAGCCTAAGTGCGACGGATAGCTCCCTTGAAATCTCTTCGAGGGCCCAAGCCCCAGCATTGTGTCTAGTTGAAGCGTATTTGTCTCCGGGATTACCCAGACCTAAGACCAACCACTTTGCCTTGGCTTGCAGCGAAGGCGAGTCACTCAACAGGCGTGAGCGTCGCAACCACAGCATCGGAATCGAGCACAGGGCTGATCGACTTGGGAAGGGCTAGTGCCGAAACGATCACATTGCCCTCTTCATTTACGCTTTCCATCGTTACCGCTAAGGAACCGGGGATCGCCCCAGCGGGACCGACGAGATCGATCGAGGTCATCTGCAAGGTGAGACCGTCCTCGACGTCGAGCCCGACCGATGCGGTAATAACCTCCGCCTTGTCGATCTCCATGAAATCGACGTGCGAGATCTCCCTCTTGACCGGGTGACGCTGCAGGTCTTGAATCCTAGCTAGCCGTGGACCGGATGGAAGTTGCAAAGAGACCAGCGATCCCCTAGAGGCCCTACCTGCGAATGAGTTCCTAAACTCCCTCGCGTCGAAGCTCACAGCGGTGGCTCCACTCGGGCCATAGAGGACACCCGGTACCCTGCCGGCACTTCTCAGCCTGCGCGATGGCGCTGAACCAGTTTCCCTCTGCTCTTCGGCTTTTACTACAATCTGAGCCACTATGATCGCTCCCCGGCAAAAATCGGAAATTCTACCGCGCCGAATCGGCGCAACGGAAACAACATACTAGTCGGCCCGGCAAAAAAGCGCTACACCGAAGTGGTGGGAGTCAACTCAGGTGGCTGATAATGCCACAGTCAGAATGCCACAATGACCGTTACTACCCTATTGACCGTTGATGCCATAGTGACTAGCTGAGTCAAGTCCCATAGGCCAGCTAGTCAAATCGGACTCATCGGACTCGACTGTATGGCAGACTATATAACCGCCCGCATAGCCGACTACAAACTACATAAGATTGTCGCCCTGGAAGATATCGGAGACCGACGTATCCTCAAAGACGGCGCCGATCGCTTGTGCGATGATCCTCGCTATCGAGAGGATCTCCAGCTTCGCAAAGTGCTTCTCCGCCGGGATCGGCAGCGTATCGGTCACTACCAGCTTCGAGATCGACGAGGCCATCAAATTGTCCTTCGCCTTACCCGAGAGCACCGCGTGGGTAGCCATAGCCCAAACCTCGGAGCAACCCTTCTTCTTGAGTAGCTCAGAAGCAGCGCAGATAGTTCCAGCGGTGTCGATCAGGTCGTCGATAATCACACATCGCCTCCCCCTCAGGTCCACCTCGGTTACGACCTCTAGCGCTTCGACCTTGTTCATCGTCCCCCTGGGCCGCCTCTTATGGACGAAGCCGAGGTCCAAGTTGAGCTGCTGGGAGAATCGTTGGGCGACCTTGACCCGGCCAGCGTCAGGGGCGATTACCACGAGGTCGGTGCCTTGATGAGGTCTCAGGTAGTCCACGAGAACCGGCATAGCCGTCAGGTGGTCGACTGGGCCATTAAAAAATCCCTGTATCTGCCCGGAGTGCAGGTCGACGGTTATTACCCTGTCGGCCCCTGCAGCCTGCAGCATATCCATGACCAACTTCGCAGTGATCGGCTCCCTCCCGGTTGCCTTCCTGTCCTGTCGTGAATAACCGAAGTAAGGACAGACAGCGGTGATTCGCTTCGCCGAAGCCCTCTTTGCTGCGTCAATCATGATTAGCTGCTCGACTATCGAGTCGTTCACCGGCTTTGCGTGGCTCTGCACCACGAAGATATCCTTGCCTCGAACCGATTCTCCATAGCGGCAATGTATTTCGCCGTCTGAGAACTCCCTCAACAAGACGTCCCCTAGCTCGATGTCTAGGTGGTTGGCGATCTCTTTGACCAGGCTCGGATGGGACCTACCCGTGTAGATCTCGAGTCTTTTCGTTGGTACTAGCTCCACAGTTTTTTACTCCAGTGTCGAAAAAGGAGCGACGACCGTTCCAGCCTCCACTTTCACACCGTTGCGAACAACTACGTATGGGC
>JABEUO010000099.1 GCA_013044415.1 Acidimicrobiaceae bacterium | reverse complement strand
GATGGCGGCTACTCCAGACGGCAAGGGTTATTGGCTCGTAGCATCGGACGGCGGAGTCTTCTCATTCGGCGATGCCAAGTTCTACGGTTCGACCGGCAACATGGTGCTCAACAAGCCGATAATTGGCATGGTGGCCTCGGGAGACGGATACGGGTATAGGCTGATCGCCGCTGACGGCGGGGTATTTGATTTCGGCGATGCGACTTATTACGGCTCACTACCGGGCTTGAATGTCGCAACAACGGCGACTTCGCTGGCACCCTCTCCAGATAACAATGGGTACTACGTCCTAACGTACAACGGGAAGGTATATCCATTCGGAGACGCAAAGGCGATGGGCGATCTAACGACTATTTCTAACCCACCTTCATCAACGGCTGGTATTACCTCGGTGGGGTAGCGGCAATTAGAAGGTTGCCGAAGAAGAGTTTGAACCAACGATCAGAAGGGTATCTTTCTGGCGATCGTCCTCGGAATGTGCTTGTATGCAAGCATTACCCAGCGCATTTCCTTTGGTGACCATATCAAGGTCTTCTTTTTCGCTAGTGCATCAATGATGTCGGCAGCCACCTTTTCCTTGGTTGTGGCAAGTGGGGCTTTGGCTAGGTGCTGGGTCATTTTGGTGGAGACAAATCCTGGCCTTACGACGAGAACATTTACCCCGGTGCCCCTAAGTGCTTCTGACATCGCGAGACTCAATGAATCGGTAGCTGCTTTCGATGCCCCGTAGACGTAGTTCGACCTTCTAACCTTCTCACCCGCAACGGAAGAGAGAACTACGATGGTGCCAGCGCCCTTCTTTTTAAACTCAGATGCACATGCAGTGAGGAAGATCGCCGGGCCGGTCGCATTGACATCGAACATCTGCTCGATACGCTTGGGATCCGTCTCGTCTACCGCCTGATCGCCAAGTTGGCCTGCGGCCAATACCGCCATATCAATGTCTGGGAACCTCTCAAAAACCTCTGCGGTTAGTGGTGCTAGGGACTCGTGGTCGGCCATATCCAGGTATACGATCTCAACCTTGGCAGAAGAGTGAGACTGTAACTGAGATTGAACCTGCTCCATTACTGAGAAGCTTCTGCCTGCGAGGATTACCCGCTGGCAACGCATGTCTACCCACTTATCGACCAGGGCAGATGCGATGTCGGAACCGCCACCGATGATTAAAACACATTGTGGCTGGCCAAGAGCGTCTATCACAGGTTTGGTCCCTTTCCAATTGCTGCACCCAACGTCTCAACGAGACTAGCCTTTTTTACCTCACCACTGCGTAAGGAGAGTCTTCTTCCAAGGTCTGATAGAAAAATGCCTTTCGGGTCGCTTTTTTCAACTACATCCCTCCACTCGTCGAGACGTGGATACATTTTTGGAACCAACTCCGGTATGAGCCTCGAATCTTTTGCGAAGTAGACCCTTCCGCCCGCTTCGGCTACCTGAAAATCTATTCCGTCTAGAAGTTCAGAGAGACCTTTTGTACGGATGGGTATATCGAGGGCCAAGGTCCAACCCGGCTGTGGGAACGAAAGGTGACCCGAAGAGCTCGGTCCAAATCTTTTGAGTACAGATAGAAACGAAGGGGTTCTATTTCTTGAGAATCTGTGAATGATCGAAATGAGGGTCTCCTCTTGCCCGAGCGGTACTTGAAATTGATATTGCAGAAATCCGGTCCTTCCGTATAGACGATTCCAATCGGAAACTGCGTCGAGCGGGTGAAAATAGGCGGGGATCGATTCTATCGAGACCTTATTTTTTGGAGCTTTTCGATACCAGGCCTCGTTGAAAGCTCTTATCGAAGCCATATTGAGTAGCCAGCTAGGTGCGATGTCCGGCGCTTTTAGCTTTACACTTGGGCCGTAGCTCAATGGATTGTCGGCAAGCTTTGGCTCTAGGTCGGCCTCGCTTGCATGTTCTCCCCAGGTTATCACCGAGCGACCTAAAGAGTTTCCGCTGGCCAGGGAGTCCATCCACGCTACCGAATAGGTAAATGAGTCATCCAGTCTCTGCATCATCTCGATAGTTTCCGAGACATTGAGGGTTTTCTGCGTTGTCACCTTGATGTAGGAAGTCTGGACCTTTTTGAGCCGAATGGTCGCCGCGGTAATTATCCCTGTCATTCCCATTCCGCCTGCGGTTGCCCAGAACAAGGGATCGGACCTGTTGACTTCGATCCTAGAAGAAGGTGTGATTAGCTCGAAACTCTCTACGTGGTTTATGAAGGATCCATCTTTGTGATGATTTTTTCCGTGGATGTCGGCTGCGATCGCCCCGCCTAAGGTCACGTACCTAGTTCCCGGTGTGACGTAGACAAAGTAGCCCTCTGGGATCAGTCGCCGCATAATCTCATCCAATGAAAAGCCCGAGGAAGCCCTGAGTTCCTCACTTGTCGGATTAAATTCAAAGATATCACGGAAGTCGTAATGGGTACTTACGTACCCGCCGGCACAATTGGCTGCGTCACCGTAGCTTCTTCCCATCCCCCTGGCGAGCAACCTGGTTCCATCCGGTGCCGACGCTACGAATTCAGCGAGCGCATCCAATTTTACGGCCGGATCTTCGTCCGTTGGTAGGAGGGCAGATGCGCTGGAAGGGGACCTGCCCCAGCCTCCGAAGAGCTGTGTATTCGATAGTTGTGGCATTTTTCTACCGCCGATTTAGTAGAGCTTCTCCAAGGAGGGCTGAGATGAGAATGACTTCTTTTTAGGTAATGACTTCTTTTAGATATAGACACTAAGAGCCAGTAAGGCGATCCAAATGACGCCAATAACCCTGAGTATATTGTCGGAAAGAACTAGATCTTCGGGTGCACCGGCCTCTCCCTTATCAATGAGGAGGGCGTATCGGAAAATCCCAAGGACAAATGGCACAATCGATACTTCGTAGAGGATCGCCTTGTTAGGGGCTAGTCCTGACCTCTCAAATGCCCATAGGCAGTATGCGGTGATGGTGATTCCGGCGGCTACTGCGGCAATAAAATATAGGTAGTTTGCAGAGTAGGAGGTCAAGGCGCTTCGATGCTGACCGGCGTCAGTTCCAAGGAGACGGATTTCCGAACTCCTCTTGCCGGTGACCATAAGAAGCGATCCGAAGGAGGCCACTATAAGAAACCAATTGGACAAGGGAATGTGGGAAGCAGCCCCTCCGGCAATCGCTCTTAGTAGGAAACCTGAGGCGACAGACATCATGTCCAGCATCGGCTCGGTCTTTGTCCAATAAACGTATGCGATATTAAGTGCGATGTAACAGGCCATTACTACTACAAGCTGGTACCAACCCGGAATCGTCGACACAGCAAGCGACAGGGCAAGGAGTACCACCGCGGAAGGGTATGCAACGCCCTTAGGTAGGTCTCCGGACGCGATGGCTCGGTGACGTTTTTTGGGGTGCATCCGATCCGCTTCGACGTCTTTTAGGTCGTTGAGAAGGTATATTCCTGATGAAGCGAGGATGAAGGAGAGGACCGCTACTAAGGAAGGGACCAAGACCTTCGGGTCGGTAAGCTTTGCAGCCGCGAGTGGTGCGGCTAAAACTATTAAGTTCTTCAGCCACTGCTTTGGTCTCATGCCAACTAGGAGCGCCAAGGGGAGATTCTTCTTGATTCTTCCGGTTTCCTTTGAAACCCCTGACAAATTTCCCCTGCTATCCTCTTGCTGGTCCAGCTTGGCCCTGTAGGTCATTCTACCTCCACAGGTCCGATACTAGACGGGGTTTGAAATATGGTCAGTTCGATTCGGCATTCTCAAAGCCATGACTAATCGACGGTTATTAGCACGACTCGTAGTGCCTCACTCCATCCTCAGTCGACATTTTGGCCTTATGGTTGTGAACTAGAAGGTCAAGATGGAACATCGTTTCGGTGACCGCAAGCATTTTGTTAAATGGATCCAGTGTGTCGAATTTAGTTTGACGCTTTGTCCATGTGAGCTCGAGGGCGACTTCGTGAGCTGTCGAACGGCCCATCGAGAGGAGCTTCGATGCCTGGGCAAGCCTCTGGTCATGGTGGAGCAGTAGTTCATCTATTCGAAGGTGAGTCGATTCGACAATGGGGCCATGAGCGGGGAAGAGCCTACTGTCAGCGAGCAAACGAATCTTCTTTAGTGAAGTGAGAAAGTCTCCCAATGGCAATGGGGCATTAGTAGGCTCGAGACCGATGGAAGGTGTTATGTGTGGAAGAACGTGGTCACCCGCAAAAAGCAGTTTTGCATTTGAGTCGCGAAAGACCACGTGCCCTTGAGTGTGGCCAGGTGTGGCAATAACATTGAGCGTACGATTCGCTAACTCAATTTCCCTGCCATCGTCTAACCAAAGATCGGGCATTTTATAGAGCGCAGAAAACTCGGCGTCATCACCTTCGAGCTCTCGCAAAAGGTCTATCAGGTACTTTGCGCCACACTCAACTAGCCGGGAGTATCGCTCGGCGGTCAACCCTGAATTTTCAGAGGAAGCCCTTTGACCTATAATTTCCATCGACGACCTTTCCAGGGCGCCAAGGCTTATTCGTCCGCCGAAATCGTCGCGAAGAGCGACAGCTTGGGTGTAGTGGTCGCGATGGAGGTGAGTGATAAGAAAATCTGTAATATCTCCTAAGTCAACACCAATGAGTTTTAGTGACTCTTCCAGTTGTTTGCGGGCAAGGGGAATATACATCCCTGCATCTATCAAAATTGCGTTTCTGTCGTCCAATAAGAGGTATACGTTGACCGCCCTCAGCGAGTCCCCAGGGAGGGGGAGCGGTATTCGGTATACGCCAGGTGCGACCTCGAAGGCACCTGGCTCCTCCCATTGTCGGGAACCACTGGACGGATCGGCCAACACAGCCAAGTCTCGGTCTCCTTTGGGGTAGCAGCGTGATTTAAGACCCATAAGCGGGCGTTATCTGGATAGTGTAGGTTACGCCAAGTCGCTTTAGAGCAGAACTTACCTAGTGGGCAGGAGGGTCCAACGGATTCTAGGTAGGGTGAATGTCATGGCACCTCGCCGACCCGTCACTGTTTTGCTAAGCAGAAAAGATCTTTCTTGGATTGTCGATCATCATCGTTTGGATGTCTGAATCGGATACGCCCCTTGCTTTTAGGGCCGGGATAACATCGTTGACGATGTGGAGGTAGTGCCAGTTCGGAGTGACATTTTCCACTACCGCGTCGTCGAGCCAGTCGTTGTGGCAGGCATAGTCGTGCGAAAGGACCATCTTCTCGGCATATCCGAGTTCGCACATTTTAGCTACGGTGTCTACTCGCTGCTCGAATGGGAGAAGGATATCGATACCAAATCTATCCATGCCGATGTAGGATCCCGCGTCGATTAACTTCCTGAGGTAATCTAGATCTGTGGTGTCCCCGGAGTGACCGATGATTACTTTGCTAAGGTCGACGCCCTCTTCAGCGAAGATCTTCTGCTGTGCTAGACCGACCTCTCCATGGGCAAAGGTATGGGTAGAGATTGGCACGTCAGTTGCTAACTGCGCCCTAGCGACTGCCCTTAGCACCCTCTCGACGCCAGGCGTCACTCCTGGTTCGTCTGTCGCACACTTGAGGATGGCGGCCTTTACTCCGGTATCGTCGATGCCCACTTCGATATCCCGGATAAACATCTCGATCATCTTCTCTTCTCCACCGAGGAGGCGATTTGGCCCTCGAAAGTGGAAGAACAGCGGTGGATCGTTATAGGTATATAGGCCAGTAGCCGTTATTATGTTGATCTCTGTTCGATCGGCTATCTTCTGGATCCTCGGTATGAAGCGACCTAATCCAACGACGGTAAGATCGACAATGGTAGATATTCCCGCTTTGTAGAGTGCGTCGAGTCGATCGACTGCCTGGTCTATGCGGGTTTGCTCGTCGCCGAATTCTGTTTCGTAATTCTGTTGAATGTCAGGTGTAAGGACAAAGACGTGCTCGTGCATGAGCGTTTGTCCCAGCGAGTCGACCGAAATCGGCCCCTTTATAGTCTCAACCTGTTTCATTTCTTACAGCCCCCTTCTGAGCAATTTCCATAAAGCTATGACTATTTGACCGGTTTACCCCAATCAGTCCCCGAACGGAGAATTGGTTTGAGCACTTTCCCACCAGGGTTTCTGGGCAGTGGTTCGTTCTGGATTCTCAGGAATTGAGGTATTTTGAAAGGAGCGAGCTTTGTCGAGGCGAACTCTAGGAGTGCCTTAGTATCCAAGTTGGTCCCGGGCATCGGTACCACGACGGCACCCACTTTTTCACCCATCATCTGGTCTGGCACGCCGACAATAGCAACCTCGAAGATGCCAGGATACTCGACCAGTACGTTTTCTACTTCGACGCAGTAGACGTTCTCGCCGCCCCGATTGATCATATCCTTCTTTCTATCGACGATCTGGCAGAAACCGTCCTGGTCGATCTTGGCCATATCTCCGCTGTGGAGCCAGCCGTCCACAAAGGTAGAACTAGTAGCTTCGGGCTTGTTCCAGTACCCCGAGACTACGTTAGGTCCCTTTATGAGTAGTTCGCCGACCCCACTCTGCTCGTCGAGGCCACCTAGGTCAAGCTCGACTGGCGGAGCGGCAAATCCTACAGTCTCGGGCCTAGTTGCAGCGTAGGCATGCGGTAAGTAGGTGGAAATAGACGCTGTCTCAGAGAGTCCAAAACCATTTCCTACCTCTGCATTTTCAAAGGCGGCCATGATCCTTTTAACGAGATCTGGTGGTGTCGGTGCGCCGCCGTAAAGTACCCGGGCCACCCTCGAGGTATCCAATTCAAGAAACTGAGGTTGGTTCATAGCGAGCCAGTAAATCGCAGGTACAGAAGTGAGAACTGTGATTTTCTCTTCGGCTATTGAGGATATGAATCTAGCTACGTCGAAGGATGGAAGCATGACGACAGTCCCGCCGATGGAGAGTGTGGGGAGTAGCTGGCTATTGCATCCAGTTACGTGAAATAGCGGTACCGATACCAGCGATCTAAGGTTTTCCGGCTCAAGGCGTGCGACCCTGACTGCGGTTTCGATGTTAGATGTAAAGTTCTCATGCGAGGTCATTGCGCCTTTTGGATGACCCGTCGTACCGGAGGTGTAAAATATCGCCGCAAGATCTCCTGCCGAAGCATTTTCAAGTACAAACGGACCCCCGTTTGGAAGTTGTTGGTCCGGCGCAAAGAGAAACTTTGTACCCGAGTCGTCGATCAGATATTCCTTTTCCGTTTTGGTCAGTCGGGTGTTGATAGGGACTATTACCCCACCGGCGAGCAACGTTCCAAAGAAGGCAACTACCCAGTTGACACCGTTTGGGAGATCGAGGCCAACTCGATCGCCGACCCGGACCCCTAGATCTTTGAGTCCGCCAGCAACGGTTGTGGACCTTTCCCAGAGCTGGGCATAATTAAGCCTCTCGCCTCCCAGCTCCACCAGGGCCTCAGAATGGGGCCAGCTCTTCCTGGCCCGGTCCAACATCGAAATTAGTGTCGCATCTGTCCCGACATACCGAATGATTCCATCGGGACCACGATTTAGCCCCTCCATGGAAAATGGTTGGATCGTGCCGACTAGGCCCTGCTTTTCGATCACTGTTGCAATGCTCCTTTGGTCCCACTTTGGCGGTGTGAATCGATTCGGACTTCCACTAGTCGAGGTACTTTCGAATCTCTCTTCTGGCTATGGTCATCCGATGCACTTCGTCCGGTCCATCGGCGAGGCGGAGGGTCCGTTGACCTGCGTACATCTGGGCTAGTGGTGTATCTTCGGAAACGCCGGCTCCGCCGAATGCCTGAATGGCCCTATCTATTACTCTGAGGGCGACGTTTGGAGCCACTACCTTAATCGCAGCAATTTCGGTACGTGCGCCTTTGTTCCCGACGGTGTCCATTAACCAAGCTGCATAAAAAGTGAGCAGCCGAGCTTGATCGATTTCGATTCGAGAGTCGGCTATCCACGTTTGAACAACTCCCTGTTCGGCAAGGGTTTTGTTAAACGCAACCCTTTTCGTAACCCGCTTGCACATGAGTTCAAGGGCCTTCTCTGCCGCCCCAATTGAACGCATGCAATGATGGATTCTTCCAGGACCAAGCCGCGACTGGGCTATTGCAAAACCACTTCCTTGGGTACCTAAAAGATTGGATGCTGGCACCCTGACGTTGTCGTACTCAATTTCGCCATGTCCCTCACGGCTTGAGTAACCAAATACCTTGAGATCGCGTAGTACCTTGACCCCAGGTGTGTCCAGTGGTACGAGTATCATCGACTGCTGCAGGTATGGGGACGCATCCGGGTCGGTCTTGCCCATAACGATAGCGACCTTGCAAAACGGTGAACCTGCTCCAGATGACCACCACTTTCGGCCGTTGATTACGTAGTAATCACCGTCTCTGCTGATTGAGCATTCGATATTTGATGCATCCGAAGATGCAACAGCGGGTTCGGTCATAGAGAAGCAGGAGCGGATCTCCCCCATCAAAAGTGGTCTAAGCCAGCGCTCCTTTTGTTCATCGGTGCCAAACATAGTCAGAATCTCCATGTTGCCGGTGTCGGGGGCAGAGCAATTGAGAGCCTCAGGTGCGAGGTGACTCATCCCGGTTATCTCGGCCAAAGGTGCATAGTCCAGATTTGATAGTCCCTCTGTCCATTCCGTCTTATGGGGTAGAAAGAGGTTCCACAGTCCTAGGGTCTTCGCTCGGGCCTTTAAGTCCTCAAGAATTGGTGGGTGAAAGTGTGGGTCACCAGCCTTAGTCATCTGCTCTGTGTAAACGTCTTCAGCCGGGTAGACGTACTCATCCATGAAATTCCGGAGCTTATCTTGTAGTTCCTTGGCTTTTGGGCTGAGTTCGAAGTCCATCTAAAACCTCTCTTGAACGATTGATCATCGATTGTTGCGAAGCTTACAACCAACCGGGTCGGCAGTGGGGTCACCCTTCAAAAGAGCATTTAGTTCAGTTCGAAATGTTGGCCACCTCGGTTATGGTTCAAAATGCGAGTTGGAGTCTGAAAGCTAAGCGAAAATGCTCTAAGTTGGCTTGCGAGCCCACTTTCCGCAAAAGCAATTTCCAAGGGCGAGAGGAGGAAGGGTTGTTCGAATAGGCCCGACGCTGAGAGGGTCATGAGGGCATAAATTTCGGCCTGCTCGAGGATGTCGCAGACGGCCTAACTATCATTTGCTACCACCCACTAGGAGCGTACGACGCTCATTGGATAATGCCTAGGATAAGAACGGAAAGCAACTGGAGGTCGCCATGGCGGATGAAAAGGGAGCTGTGGAAGCTTCTAAGCGGAGTGTCTTGGTGGGTGAGTTCATGACAAAGGAGGTGGTTAGCCTCACCCCAGAGCAAGAGCTGCAGAGTGCAGTAAAGACACTGATGGAAAGGCACATTAAAGGGGCTCCAGTCGTTGATTCTGAAGGTGTCCTTCTTGGCGTACTAACCGAAGACGACCTGCTAGCGGGCAATTCAAGACTGCATATTCCAACCATGATCTCAATCCTCGGCGAGATGACGGCCTGGCCGCCCTCAATACTCAAGTTTAACCATGAGCTGAAGAAGGCAGCGTCGAGTACTGTTGGGGGGGCAATGTCCACGGAAGTAGAGGTCTTGTCGAGGGGAGACACCCTAGAAGACGCGGCGACCAAGCTGCATGAAAAGGGCCTATCAATGCTGCCTGTAGTAGAAGATAAGAGGGTTGTGGGTGTCGTGACCCGCTCAGATATCCTTCGTTGCCTTTCCGGCGGTTGAACTAGTATCTATGGTCTGGTTACTTTTAGCCGTTACACCATAGACCTTGTCGGCAAATTCTTTTACGCCAGAAATTAGGCCCGTCAATTCAAGTGGCAAGATGATTTTCGTTGACGGAGAATTTGCTAGCTGCTTGAGGGCATCGAGGTACTGCAAGAGCATGGTTGCCTGGTCTGCAGATTGTGCCGATGCGGTGATGGTGTCAAGGGCGGATGCGAGCCCTTGAGCTTTGGAGAGGGCTGCGGTTCTCTCGCCTTCAGCCGCCAGAATCGCCGACTGCTTTTGTGCTTCTGCTTGGAGGACAACGGCCTGTTTTTGTCCTTCAGCAACGGTGATGGCTGCTTGTTTTTGCCCTTCTGATTCCGTGACAACTGCCCGCCTCGTACGTTCTGCAGACATTTGTCTCGTCATCGCTTCGAGCACTCCTGGTGGAGGATTTATCTCCCGAACTTCGACGTTTGTTACTTTGACGCCCCACCTTTCAGTGACTTCATCAAGTCGTACCCTCAAGGCAGCGTTCATGTCTTCCCGTTTTGAAAGCACATCGTCCAACGACATGTCTCCGACGACGCTCCGGAGGGTGGTTGCGGCGATGTTGAGTGCAGCACCCGAGAAGTTGGAGACTTGAACGATTGACATCACCGGATCAAAGACCTTGTAGAACATTATGAAGTCGATTGATATTGAGGCATTATCCTTCGTGATGGCAGTCTGGTGTGGAATCTCGAAAAACTGTTCTCGCAGGTCTACCCAACTTATCCGGTCGGTAATTGGATTAACCAGGGTCAGGCCTGGACCCTTTACTCCAGATGCACGCCCAAGGCGGAAAAGGACGATCCTCTGATATTCTCGCACCACGCGCAGCGACTTGCTCAAGGCCGTTACCAGACCAGCAAGTATAACTATGGCAACCCCAAGTACAATTTCGCTCACAGTTACAGCTCCTTCGGGTTTTTCGTTTCGGTAACATTGGTCGCTTCAGGTATCACCTTGAGACGGAGGCCTACTATGTCTGTAACAAAGACCTTCGATCCGAGTGGGATCCGGCCAGCTTGCGATTCAGCGGACCAAGACTCACCGGCTATCAGTACAGTGCCGATCGGATCGATGTCAGCCGTAACTGTGCCTTGAGAGTCGTAGATTCTAGCCAATCTATTGCTCATCGAGGGCATCGATCTGGTGCGCCTAATCAAGTAAATACCAGCAACCCATGCCGCTACTGAAGCCAATAGTGCAAATCCGATGAGGATCCACAATAGGGTTGGAACACTTCGCTGGCTAACCGACGCCGCTAGGACAATGCTGCTCAGTGCTAACAGGGTACCTATGACCCCTGCGACGATGGAGCCATGGGGACCAAGGTGCAAACCGGCCGCTATGACGGCTACCGTCGCAATAACAAGTACCACGTCAAGCACGAGCATGGCAACTCCTTTGTCTTGTTAAGTTAAGCATACTTCTATGCCGGATTAATCAGCTGTGGGAAAGGTCTATCTTCAGGTTCGTGGTTCGGTTTACGGTGATGGTTTCTATACGGACATGAATGGGTCACCTTCTCATCTATTAGGCCTCGCAGACGAGTGGTTCAAAAGGTTCGAACGGAAGGGTTGTTTTTTGTCGAGTTGCGCCGTCGGTGAGCTCCGAATCAGTTTATGACCTAGGCGGTAAGTTTTGAAAGCGAGAAGGACCCAACCCAATGGGCGACCGGATGATACGCCAACGATAACGCTTAAATGCACTCGCCAGTAGCGTAACAGTAGCATAGAAAGCTTTCCATGCTCTGGCTAACCGAGGTAATCGCGTTGCCCACTAACTCCGGTATCCAGACCCTGGAAATTTAGAGGTAACTGGAATCGCATACCTTCGGCGGTGTGTGTGCTGAAATTGATCTTGCTGGCGTGGACCCAGCTACGAAAACCTTTGCGCATCCTGAGCTGCGTATTTGGCCACTCCGGTATCGATTTTACTCGTCAGTTCAACCTCTTGCACAACCGTCGACAATCGATCAATCGGGATGGTGCAAGTCATTTCGTTGGGTGACATCCCAGTTCTTGATCGGCTCAGTGCGCATCCTACACTCGCTGCAACCTTGCCGTATTCCTTAGCGAGGGCGATGATGTGACACTGGGGCTTCCCTTCGATTTGCAGATCCGCTACTGCATCGTTAAGTACCATCAACTGGCGCCCATTTATGCGAATCAGTACTACGTCAGGTGAGAACTCTGCTTCCTTGAGCGGGCCATAATTTATGCTCACCGGTCTCTCGGAAATAACAGGTATAGAAGGTACCATTTCGGCGGTAACCCAACCGGATGACAGAAGCTCCGATATGTCACTGTTTGATGAGACATCGTCGAAGCCAACTAAGCCATGGGTCATGCTCCCGACCGAACAGTTTCGGTGGTCGGAAGGGTCAGTCCTAAAGGAAGACGAGGTAGCTTCCATCCAAAAGACGCAGCTGGCGGAGACTTTACCCGTCCTTCCGTCAGGGGTCTCCTTCGGAGGCAATCCCTGAAAAGGTGGAAGGCCAGTATCGCTGGTGTCTGAGAACTGAATTCCTATTGCCGGGGCACTGAGGTGCAGCGCCGTTTCCAATCGAGCGGCTAGTTCCCTGATTTGATCCAGATTCGTCAACTACTGCTCCGTCGATCAGCGACCCCGAGGTCGAACTCCACTGATCGCCAACCTAGTCGCCCCAGCGGTAGTGGCTATTTACTTCCGAGAGATAATTGTAAGATTTATTTGTTTTGGTAGTGGGGTAATCCCAAGTGACGGGCAGGAAAGCCATAGGAGGATTACCTATACCATAGCCAATAAAGGAAATATGGCCCGAACAAAGTACGGTGCTAGGTCAATTTCCAACTTAGCTAACAGCGTTTGAAATCTGGCAGACCTACACGGGTGGCACGATGTGGTGACGGTAAGCAATGGTGTTAGACGGCACCAGCTCGGCCACGAAGCTCTGTCAAATTCTACGCAGGGCACCGTTCTTTGGAAAGCTGAACTCAAGCTTTAAATTGGCTCTATTTCGATTAAAACACATCAGGCCATGGGCATAGTTTGATTCCATAGTCGTGAGCGCTGATAGATC